>CAZZCI010000283.1:0-3822 GCA_964653015.1 uncultured Rhodothermales bacterium | reverse complement strand
GGCGATGTGATGAACTTCGAGATGGCCGAGGAAATGGCCGAAGCAAGCGATATCAAGGTCGAAAGCGTTGTTATCAACGACGATGTGGCGGTAGAAGACAGCACCTACACCGCAGGACGACGAGGCGTTGGTGGAACCGTGCTCATCGAGAAATTGTGTGGCGCGGCCGCTGAACGCGGAGCCTCCCTGCAAGAGGTTACCGACCTGTGCAAGCGGTGCAACGACGATGTGCGCAGCATGGGAATGGCGCTCACGTCGTGTACAGTCCCCACCGCCGGAGAGCCCACCTTCGACCTGGGGGAGAACGAGATGGAAATCGGCATCGGCATTCACGGTGAACCCGGACGCAAACGCATGGAGATTGAGCCAGCCGATAAGGTTGTCGAGCGTCTCATGATGCCGATCATCGAGGACTTGCCTTTTGAGGAGGGCGATGATGTGCTGCTCTTCATGAATAGCATGGGAGGCACGCCGCTCATTGAGCTGTATCTGGCGTATCGTAAGGCTGCCGAAATCGCGGAGCAGAATGGCTTGCGCGTGGTGCGTAACCTGGTAGGGCCGTACATCACCAGCCTCGAAATGGCGGGCATCTCCATCACACTGATGCGCATGAACGAAGAGCGCGTTGAGTTGTGGGATGCGCCCGTACACACCCCGGGCCTCCGCTGGGGCATGTAGGTCATGTAATACCAACTCCGGTTGTACCCGTTGCGAAATCGCTTGTCGGTACGACACCGGATGTACTTCGTCAGTCGGTCTTTGGCCTCATGTGCGTGGAGATGGGCGGATGGATGCACAGATGGACGTTGTGCCCATCCAACCATCCACCCGTCCCTCCCCGAACGAAACATGCGGAGTTGGTCTAATCGAGCCGCATCCCCTATTTTTTCTCGCCGCCTGTATCACACACCCCAACATTGTATGTCTCTTACCGCCGATGACCTGCGCAACTGGATTCGCACGTTTGCCGACGAAGTCGCCGACCAAAAGTCGCATCTGACCAAGCTCGATTCGGCAATTGGGGATGGCGACCATGGCCAGAACCTCAACCGGGGGCTTACGCATGCCGTCAACACATTCGACGACACCGACGACATGATGGACATGATGCGCGCGGTGGCCATGGCGCTGATCTCCAAGACCGGCGGGGCCAGCGGGCCGTTGTATGGTACGTTCTTCATGGATGCCGGCAAGGCGGTACAAAGTCACGACACGCTCGATGTGCCGGAAGTCGCCGCGTTATTTCGGGCGGGCCTGCAGGGCGTGCAGCGGCGCGGCAAGGCAAAGTCCGGCGACAAAACGATGGTGGATGCGCTGCTCCCTACCGTAGAAGCGCTGGAGGCTGCCGCTCAACGCGGCGACGATCTGCCGGATGCATTGTCTGTGGCTACACAAGCAGCGCACGAGGGCATGGAAGCTACGATTCCACTCGAAGCCCGAAAAGGGCGGGCCAGCTACCTGGGCGAGCGCAGCAAAGGCCATCAAGATCCCGGGGCCACCTCCACCTACTACCTGGTGGCTGCTGCTGAAAAAGCCTGGACGGCTGATGGGTAAGCTGTTCTGCACGCACGTTGTTTGTCTTGATCACAATTTCTTTAGTTCATGGTCAGTCTCGTTCTTGTTTCGCACAGTCGTGCCCTTGCCGATGCGTTGATCCCCCTTATCCGCGAAATGGCAGCTGAAGATGTAGCCATTGCCGTTGCTGCTGGAACCGG
Source organism: uncultured Rhodothermales bacterium (assembly GCA_964653015.1). Taxonomy (GTDB): domain Bacteria; phylum Bacteroidota; class Rhodothermia; order Rhodothermales; family Salinibacteraceae; genus Longimonas. The sequence continues at coordinate 2,107 of CAZZCI010000283.1, read as the reverse complement.
CGACGAAGGAGCAGACACCGGCACCGATGCCACCGCTATTTTTGAGGCCATTCAGCGCGTGGACAAGGGCGACGGCGTGCTTGTTCTGGGCGATATGGGAAGCGCCTTGCTAAGCACAGATGTGGCGCTCGAATTGCTGCCCGACGACCTGCGGCAGCGCACGCGGCTGGTGTCGGCCCCGTTTGTGGAGGGCGCACTGGCGGCAGCGGTGCAAGCCAGCATGGGCGGCGACCTCGACACCGTAGCCCGCGAAGCCCGGCAGGCGCTTGCTCAAAAACAGCAGCATGTGGGCGATTCAGACACCGGCTCCACCCCAGATCCCGATTCGGCGGCTTCCACTTCAAAAACACGGTTCAAGGATGCCCCCGAGCATGCCATCGAGGTAGAGTTGACGAACTTACACGGCTTGCATGCCCGTCCGGCTGCCCAACTGGTACGCACGGCAAGCAAGTTTGAGGCTGCAATCACGATTAAGCGGTTAGAAGACGATCGCCCTCCGGTATCGGCCACGAGCATTTCGTCGGTGTCTACGCTGGGCGCGCGCCGGGGCAACCGCTTACAGATTGCCGCCCGCGGCCCCGAGTCTGAGGAGGCCCTACAGGCATTAGGCACGCTTATCAAAGAGGGGTTTGAGGATGACTCCGCTTCACCAGAATCAGGATCCTCGGCCTCGCAGGCCGAAGCGTCAACCGAGCGCGTGCAAGAGCCCAGTGATGGAGCCGTGACAGGACTTGCGGTGCATGCCGGTACAGCCGTAGCCCCTGCCGCTCGCCTGCATACCGCACTGCCCGACCTACCCACCACGCAAGAGCAGCCCCCTGAAGACGAGTGGGATACGCTACAAACCGCACTGAAAATGGTGCAGCGCGATCTGCGCACACAAGCACGCCAGGGCGGACAAGAGGTGCAAGGGATTTTGGAAGCCCAGGCGTTGCTGCTTGAAGACGATGCGCTTCTGGATGCCGCCCACAAACGCATCACCGAATCAAAAGAACCGGCTCCGTTTGCCTGGGCGCAAGCCACCGAAGCGCTTGCCCAGGAATATGCCTCCCTTGGGGATGCGTACATGCAAGCCCGTGCCAACGACGTACGCGACGTTGGGCGGCGCGTGGTTCTTGAGTTGCTCGACGATGCCAGCGAGGTGTTGTCGCTGCCCGATGGCCCCCTGGTGCTTGTGGCCGATGATCTGCCACCTTCCATCGTGCCGCACCTTGATGCCGAGCAGGTGCGCGGAGTCATCTGCACCGGCGGCAATCCAACCGGCCACAACGCCATTTTGCTACGTGGACGCGGCATTCCCACGGTGTTCGGCGTAGGCACCGCGCTGCAGCACGTTGACAATGGCACCATCCTGGGCCTTGATGGTGGGACCGGACACGTCTGGGTCGATCCCCCTCGAAAGCGCGTCAAGAAGCTCGAATCAAAGCGTCGCGAAGCCGACAAGCGCGCCGCCGCATACCGGGCTGAAGCGCAGCGTGCGGCCACGACCACCGACGGCACAACCGTAACGGTAACGGCTAACATTAGTCATCCCAGTGAGGCAAAAACCGCCGTTGAGCGGGGCGCCGAAGGAGTGGGGCTGCTCCGCACCGAGTTTCTGTTTGGGGATACGCAGGAGCCGCCCTCCGAAGAAGAACAGCTTGAGGCCCTGAAAACTGTTGCGGCTCCATTCGAAAAAGCCCCCGTCACCGTGCGTGCACTCGATGCCGGAGGCGACAAGCCGCTGCCGTATATCTCGTTCCCCGAGGAGTCGAACCCATTCTTGGGGATGCGCGGCATTCGAGTCCTCTTGCGCCACCCCGAGCTGTTCCGGACGCAGTTGCGGGCTGTATTGCGGGCCAGCGCATCGCACAACATACGGCTCATGCTTCCCATGGTGGCCACGCTTAACGAGATTCGCCAGACGCGCACGCTACTTGACTCGGTGCGGGCTGCGCTTAACCACACGGGGACGCCGTACGCGGCCAACATACCCGTGGGCATTATGGTGGAGACCCCCGCGAGTGCCGTTACCGTTGCGCAAATGGCTCCGCACGTCGATTTCTTCAGCATCGGAACGAACGACTTGGTGCAATACGTGATGGCCGCCGACCGCGAACACGCCGAC
>CAZZCI010000282.1:2408-3832 GCA_964653015.1 uncultured Rhodothermales bacterium | reverse complement strand
GATCCGCTGCTTCGCGTTGTGCGTGAGCTGCCGCTGGAACGCGTCGTGGAGCCGCTAGAACGCGAGGTCGTGCCTCGTGAGCGAGTACCGCCCCAGGAGCGGTTTCCGCGAGACCGGTTCGTCCGCGCCCGTTCGCGCTCAGAACGCATTTGCTCCTGAATGCGTCGCTCCAGATTTACCCGTGAGATCTCACGCGGCGTGTGCAAGACACGCTCTGAAGGGATAAGGATGGGAGCACGCCGAACGGTGTTCTCATCATCGGCATCGCCAGTGCGTGGCGTTAGAATCGGGCGTGGGGCAGCGTAACGTGTAGACCGATCGGCATCGGTATCACCGCCTGAAGTACGCGAACCGCGATCGGTACGATCGTTCCGCGGCTGGCTGGAGCGCGACCCGCGTTCGGTAGATCCGGAGTCGGACGCTGTGCGCGTGGTACGAGTGCCGCGATCAGAAGGCGACGCTGTACGCTCCGACGATCGATCGATTACGTTACGTGTGGTTCGCTGTCCAGTTGACGCTTCATCGCCTGACCGTACTTGCGCCGTTCCGCGCCCTTCGGTTGTGCGCGGGGTAAAGGTGCGGCCGGTTGTACTACGTGGACGTACAGTGTGAAACGGCCCGCTTCCGTAATAGTGGTTGTGGATCCCGCCATAGAAGATGCCGGAGCGATGGAAGTACGAGGGGGCGCCAAATCCATACCAATGGTTGTAGAATCCACGATGTCCAAAGAACGGACGGTGGTAAAAGCGGCCATAGCCAATACTAAAGTGGAAGCCCGATGTGCGAGACCGAAAGAACGGATCATGGAAAGCTCCCCATGCCCATGCAGGACGATTGCGGTACCAGTGGCTTCCAACATACTGCCGCTCTAACCGCAGCCGCTGGTTTGTAATGTGGCTGTAGCCTGGCTGCGTGTAGAACGAATCGCCATAGTAGGCACCATAAAACGCCGAGTTCTCACTCTTAATGGCCGCTACATTGGCCCAATACTCGTCTTCGCTAATGCGCCCATCACGATAGTCGCGCTCAATCTCTTCAGCCCAGCGGAGCAACTCCTGTGTGGTGAGGGCCCGCTCCGACGTAGCTGGGGCAGATCGCTCTTGCTGATGCGTTTGGGTATGCGAAGTCGTACGATCGCCCGTTTGCAACTGTGTGTAACACCCCGAAAGCACCAATGCCAGCGTCAACACCCCTACAATAGGCGTTAACTGATGAAGTATCTTTTTGTATTGTGACTCTTTCATGGCGTATCACCCCATATTCTGCAAGAAGAAGGTCACATAGCTACAACACGCGGCGCGTGGTGCTTGCGTATCAACTACATAACTTTTTTATCAGTTGTCTGCAGCCGATTAGACGACCAATAGATTGGTTTGTTGCGAAAGCCGCTCATATGTTCTTCAAAGTAACACCAATCACCACCC
>CAZZCI010000282.1:0-2308 GCA_964653015.1 uncultured Rhodothermales bacterium | reverse complement strand
TCTCGGTCTTCCGTCGGCTTTCTTTTTGGCATGCCCTGGACTTTATGGCTTAAAGTTGCGCGAAATACGTTCCTGATTGCTGTTTCTCTCCACAATTTACGATATACTGTGTTGGTGATAGATTCCATCGTTGATAAATCGAGTTGGCAATAAACCAGCTTACAACTTATCATCCCCACAGCCCACTGCATTTTGGGCATCCAGATAGCGTGGAGTGCTTCCATAACCGATGCGCTCCTCCGTTCACATTGTAACCTTCCTCGCGTTTTCGCTTTACTGCTCTATGGCCGACGCCGTCACACCCCGTGATTCTGACTACTCGCAATGGTATATTGATGTCGTTCGCAAGGCCAAACTGGCCGATTACTCGCCCGTGCGCGGATGCATGGTCATTCGTCCCAATGGCTACGCGCTGTGGGAGCGGATGAAAGAAACGCTCGATGGCCTCTTCAAAGCGACAGGGCATGAAAACTTCTACTTTCCACTCTTCATTCCCGAACGGTTTCTGGCCCGCGAAGCCGAGCACGTAGAAGGCTTTGCCAAAGAGTGCGCAGTCGTTACCCACTCGCGGCTCACGCTAAACGAAGAGGACGAGCTCATTCCCGATCCGGAGTCGAAGCTCGACGAAAACCTCATCGTGCGGCCCACTTCTGAAACCATCATTTGGAACACGTACGCCGACTGGATTCAGTCGTACCGCGACCTGCCGCTGCTCTATAACCAGTGGGCGAACGTCGTACGGTGGGAGATGCGTACCCGTCTGTTCTTGCGCACGATGGAGTTCCTCTGGCAAGAAGGCCACACGGCCCACGCCACCAAAGACGAGGCTGTCGAAGAAGCCGAGCGGATGCTCGATGTGTACGCAACCTTCGCCGAAGACTACATGGGCATCCCCGTCATTCGCGGACGCAAAACGCCCAGCGAACGGTTTGCCGGAGCCGTAGATACCCTCTGCATCGAAGCCCTCATGCAAGACGGCAAGGCCCTACAGGCAGGCACCAGCCACTTTCTCGGACAGAACTTCGCCAAGGCGTTTGACTGCACCTACACCGATGAGAATAACGAAGAGCAGTACGTGTGGGCGACCTCGTGGGGCGTATCGACCCGTCTTATTGGTGCGCTCATCATGACGCACTCCGACGACAAAGGGCTGGTGCTTCCGCCCAAGCTGGCACGCGACCAGGTTGTGATTGTACCCATTTACTTCAACGATGAGCAGCGAGCCCTCGTTTTAGAAGAAGCACAACGCATCCAGAACGAATTGACCGATGCAGATATCCGCGTGAAGCTGGATGCCGATGACAATCAAAAGCCCGGCTGGAAGTTTAACGAATACGAGCTGCAGGGCGTACCGCTGCGTATTGGCATTGGCCCGCGCGACATCAAGAACAACAATGTGGAACTGGCCCGCCGCGACACGGGCGACAAAAACATCGTGCCGCAAGAAGGGCTCGTGGCGCGCATCCAGGATATGCTCAATGAGATTCAGAGCACGCTCTTTGAGCAAGCCCTGCAACGCCGCAAGGACAACACCACCTCTGTGGACTCCTACGACGAGTTCAAGACGGTCATCAACGAAAAAGGCGGCTTTGTGCATGCGCACTGGGACGGCACCGAAGAAACCGAGGCACGCATCAAAGAAGAGACCTCCGCAACCATCCGCTGCATTCCGTTCGATCGTCCTGAGGAGCCGGGCGAAGACATGCTCACCGGTAAGCCCTCGAAAGGCCGCGTGATCTTCGCGAAAGCGTACTAAGCACTTTGCGGATCCGCTTCGTTACGTGTCGTCTGACACAGCATGGGCTTGGAGCGCCCTCCGCTCCACAACCTCAAGCGCGCTTGCATGCGTGGCTTCGAGGACAACGGGGGGCGCACACCCGGCTTCGTACGCCTCCTTCCATCGCGCTGCACACAAGCACCACCGATCGCCGGGTTGCAACCCTGGAAAGTTGTAGGCCGGGCGGGGCGTGCTCAAGTCATTGCCTTGCGCTTTTGTGAACGACAGAAACGCCTCCGTCATTTCCGCACAAACCACGTGGCGGCCTCGATCTTCAGGCCCCGTGGTACAATACCCCGTACGGTGAAACCCCGTCTTCGGATCGTGACTACACGGCTGCAGTGGCTCCCCCACAATACTCTGGGGCTCAGCTCCATTGGTCGTTGAACTACTGACCGAATGTAACGAACTCATGATGCAATAGATCGTTAGGGGGGTAGTGGTGTAGAAGTTGTGCTATGCATAATCTGTCTTGCCGCTTGCAGTTTCATGTAACAGTTCCGTAGTTACGTGTTACGGAAGAAGGGGGAG
>CAZZCI010000281.1:0-3835 GCA_964653015.1 uncultured Rhodothermales bacterium | reverse complement strand
CTCGTCAACGATCCTTTGTGGCCTGTCTACGAAGGCCCTAGCGCACGTAAGCGCCTCACGTAAGCGTCCTTAGATTGCGCTGACCTGCTCCTTCATTTTGCGAGGCGCTCTCAAATGTAGAATGCGCCCTGCTGTATGACACTTCTCTTCTCATGCCTGGGGTGGACTCGCTCCATGGTGTGGAAACTGATGTAACATAACGGCTCTACCCTTCTTCGATGCAGAACGTACCCTGTAGGATGGCGCGTACAGTACTATGTAACGTATTCTTGAATTAAACAATACCGCCTTTTTATATGAGTTGCTGCTACGGGTCTCATGGCGAACGTCATCACGACGTCTGCTCTACGGCGCGGGCTCCGCGTGCCGAGCAGGCGTGCCGTGCTGCGCTCCGAGACGCCACATCAGGCACACTGGATGCGTGGCACAACCTTCTATATAGTCGGTTGCGCGACCGCGCTGTGCCTGCCGTCATCCACAACGATGCCATCACGCCCGCAGCATCGCTCTGGACGGGGTCGCGCCTCTGGCTGCAAGCCTTTCGCAATGCCAACCTGCAACCAGGCCACCGCTTGGTGCTCGCCCTTCCCGAATCTGCCGAGTTCATTCAAGTCCTCATTGCTGCGCTCTGGCATAACCTGACCGTCATTCCTGTACGACCGGATGCGAATCTCGAAACGTGCATCGATACGGTCGATGCGCATGTTGCCGTGCACACAGAACGGCTCACTGCCTACACATGGGTACCCGATGGATGCGCAGGCCCACGAAACGCCGTTGACCAGCTCCGATCCGCCCAGTTTCCTGCGCATCCGAACGCCCGCTTCCTCCTGCGCACGTCTGGCACGACAACCCCCAACGGACACTGGTTTGCTCTGTCCGATGCAAACGTGCTTTCGGTATTGGCAAGCCATCTACCATACTTCTCCTTAAAGCATGGCCGCGCACTCTCTGTATTACCCTGGTCGCATGCCTTTGGGCTCGTACTTGACCTGCTTCCTGCTCTTTTTTCAGAGGCCGAAATCATTCGAGATCCTGAAGGAGGCCGAGATCCCGAATCGCTTTTAGCGCTACGGGATGCATGGGGAGCCACCCACCTTTCGGCGGTTCCTCTCACAATGACTCGCTTGCTTGACCATCCGAATGGGCCTTCCCTGGTGCGTGCACTGCAAGGCGGTATTGTAGGCGGTGCACCCATCAGCGCGCCCCTGGCCGATCACCTCCAAGAGTCGGCGCTGCGCATCGGGTACGGACAGACCGAAGCCAGCCCCGGCATTACGTTGGGCGACCCCGGCAATGCGGCCCCTAATTATTTGGGCGAACCCCTGGGGTGCTCAGTACGCGTTTCAGAAGAGGGCGAACTTCTGTTTCAAGGACAGAACGCGTGTATCGGACGCTGGGGCGAAAACGGACTCACGCAGTTTGCGACCGACCGGTGGGCTGCTACCGGCGATTTAGTGCACCAGGATGGCGATCATCTCTACTTTCGTGGACGCACCGACCATTCGTTCAAGCTCCAAAACGGACGTATGGTGAAGGCGGGCGTACTTGAGTCTGTGCTGCAGGAAGCTTATCCAGAAGCACGCGCTGTGATGGTGTACTCGCTCAATGGATCAGACACGGAAGTTGCACTCTCCTGGCCCCACGAAGGCCCCGATCCCCCCACGCAGCACCACCTGCATACAACACTTGGCTCCCTGCATCCGAAACCGAAGGCGGTGCGAACAATCTCCCCTGACGAGTGGCCCACCGATGCAAAAGGAGCAACCGACCGCACAGCGCTTACCAACCAAGTGGCCCAACTCACCGCTGCTCAACCTTCTCCTTCGTCCCAATGACTGCTCGCCGCCGCGACACCGACCTTCCCCTTGCGCTGGGACCGAACGTCACGCTTCCATGTCCGGTCGTTGAACGTTTTGCATCCACCGCTGGCACGACGGTGACGTTCACCACCGCTGCCACGGATGCTTGTGCAACAGCCCGTGCTACCCTTACCACACTGCAAGACCAAGACGTCCCCCTCTACGGCATCACGACGGGCTTTGGCCCACTGGTTACCCATGCGCCTGCTGCCTCTCCCACCGAACGGGCCGAACGCCTTATTGCGCATCTGACCACCGGCACGGGGCCTCCTATGCCACGAACCACTGTACGCGCTATGATGCTCATCCGCCTGCATACGCTGGCGTCAGGGCATTCAGGCATTCGAACACCCGTGCTGCATGCGTTGCGCGATGCATTTAACGCTGGGATCAGCCCGCGCGTCCCAACGATCGGATCGGTTGGCGCGAGTGGCGACCTCACGCCACTTGCATTTGTCGCGCGCATGCTCACCGGCAAGGGCACCTGCCTGGATAGCCACACAGATAGCCATAATCAGCAGATACCGGCCCGCGATGCGCTAGACGACGCTGGAATCGACCCCGTTTCGCTGGAGGCCCGCGATGCGCTTGCGCTCGTGAACGGTACCGCCTTCATGACAGCCTACGCCGCGCTGGCATGCGCGCGGGCTTCCCGCCTCCTTAGATATGCCGAGGCCCACACCGGATGGGTATTTCGTCTGCTGGGCGCCCGCCTCGATCCGTTAGACCCCGACTTGCACGCTGTACGTGGCCACGAAGGCCAACAGACAAGTGCCGCCGCCATTCGAAAAGAAGCGGACGCCGAACAGTACACCCCGCTTGATAACCGTCCACTTCAAGAAGTATATTCGCTACGGTGCGCCCCCCAGGTGTTGGGCGCCTGCCGCGACCAGATCGCGTATGCCACCCGCATGGTGAAAAACGAACTCAATGGCATATCCGACAACCCGATTCTCTTTGACGACCCCGCACGCGCAGTGCACGGCGGCAACTTTCAGGGGCAACAGGTCGCGTTCGCTGCCGACGCGCTCAACGCCGCGCTGACGCAAATTGGCGTCCTCATGGAGCGACAAATCGACCTGTTGCTTACCCCCGATCATAACGGCGGCGCCCCCCCGCTCCTCGCATGGACGCCCGGCGCAACGCATGGATTTGCAGGGGCCCAACTTACGGCCACAGCACTCGTGGCCGAGTTGCGTCAGCGGGCACAGATGACGGCCACCAGCTCCATCCCAACCAATGGCGGCAACCAAGATGTTGTGTCGATGGGCGCGCTGGCCGCCCGAACGGCCTATGAGCAAACCCCGCATGTAGCGCGTATCCTCTCGATTCATGCGCTGGCCGCGTTGCAACTGCGGCACTTACAGCGGGATGGCAGCGCCACCGGCACCGCTCCAACACCGCCCGACTACTGGCCCGATATGCCGCCTCTAACGACCGATCGCCCCCTCCACGACGAGCTGAACAGCTTCGCGGAAACGCTTCTTACCCCGCCCAACTTTTATGCCTGATCGCATCGAACCCGGTCCGAACCAAGAATCGGTTTGGGACTATCCCCGCCCGCCTGCTCTTGCGTCCACCGATCGACGCATCCGGGTTGTCTTCAACGACACTACGATTGTAGACACGACCAGCGCCTACCGCGTGTTGGAAACCAGCCATCCGCCGGTATACTACGTGCCTCCCGAAGCCATTACCGACGGTGTGCTGCAGGATGCCGGGCGCACTTCGCACTGTGAGTACAAAGGCCGTGCGCACTACTACGATGTGGTCGTAGATGAACGCCGGGCCTCACAGGCCGCCTGGGCATATCCGTCTCCTACGCCACGGTTCGAGGCTATAGCTGGATACGTAGCCTTCTATGCCCATAAGATGGATGCCTGCTACGTCGATGACGAACAGGTGGATGCGCAAGAGGGCTCGTTTTACGGCGGATGGGTTACCAGCAATGTGGTCGGCCCCTTTAAGGGCGG
>CAZZCI010000280.1:0-3846 GCA_964653015.1 uncultured Rhodothermales bacterium | reverse complement strand
CCATGCTCAAGTTGGATGTTTGCAGTGGGGACAGGCGTTTCCGAGGCTTCGCGCTCAACCTGCTCTATATAGTGCAGCGCAGGCTCCAGTTCTTGCAAGTTGCTGTAGGTAAGGGCCAGATTGTTGAGCCGCTGAATACGCACATCAAAAGCAGCGTGCGGGGTCAGCGAAACCGCTTGTGCGTAATCGCGCAGAGAACGGCTGGGGTAGCCCAGTAAGTAGTGATACCGCCCACGGTTGCTGTACATCCACGATACCATGGTAGAGTCATCGGCGGGGCTGTACTGCGCGAAGAACTCATCGAACGATTCCAGTGCAGCTTCGGGATGGCCGCGTTCGTATTGGGCAACGACCAGTGCGCGGTAGGTGCTCATCACCACGCGCGGGCGTCGCTCTCCGTAGCAGGTTTGCACCTCACGAATGGTGTCTTCAACCTCGCGGAGCAAAGCGCGCCGCTCGGGCGAGTCATTCATCGGCAGGGCGTGCTGGTAGGTGTCTTGTAGCGGGGGCATCATCATCCCACACTCGCGCAGCGAAGGCCGGTCGGTCGTATCAGAGTCCTCTCCATTGGTGGTATCAGCGGCAACGAGGGGACTCCAGCTGAGCAGAATCGACGTAAGTACAACCCCAAGAAATGACATCATAACATTCAGGATAGTGATGAATGCGTGCATGGGACGAGCCCCATGCAGTATACGGTACATCCCTAAAGCAGGTCACCGGATATAACGGTAGCCCATCCACGCCACGAGTAGAGCAAGTACAACGAGAAACTGTGCAGGCGGTAGGGGGGACGATGTGGGCTCAAGCGCAAGCGCATCGGGGGATCCGTGCAGTACGGTTACCGCCCAGAAGAACGGACTGGCCTGAGCGCCATGTGCCTTTAGGTATTGAACTTGGGCGCGCTGTAGCGCCTCGTCTTTGGGGAGGCCCTCTGTCAGGTTTTCGTAGAAGGCGGTAGAAAGTGCTACGGCGGCTTCGTCGTCCATGCTCCATAGGTTCGAAAGCGTGGCCTGGGCGCCCATGGCTCGGAAGGCGTATTGTAGGCTTTCCATTCCTTCGCCCGCTTGCAACGACCCTTGGGCGGTGTCGCACCCACTCAGGTTAACCAGTGGAATCGAAGAGAATGTGTTGCGGATTTCGTGGAGATAGAGCAGTCCACTTTCAGGCGTGTTCTCATCGTCGGGCGCCAGCATAAACGCGTTATGGAGAGGCGATGTGGGGTTTACAAACGCATGCGACGACAGGTGCAAAATGGAGGGTGCCAAGGTACGTTGTTTGAATGCGCTCTTGGTAGCCTCATTATTGAGTGCCGTTTGTGTGCGTTCAAACAAGCGACTGATGGCATCGATTTCATCGGCTACACCAGGAAGGGGAGGAAGCGTGAGCGATTCGCCGGAGGCTGGCGCATTGCGTAATCCAGCACGAACGGTTGCGGGCGGCGAGGAGAGTGAAGGAAACTCCGAGACGCCAAACGCAGCCAGGTCTAGATCAAACGCATCGGCGTTGTGGGGGCGCTGCATATCCTGCATAAACGACCGGGTCGAGAGCTGCATTGACAGCGGGCGTTCATGCACAAGAAAGTCGGCCTCGTGATAGGCAAATTGCCCCGAGGGTGGAGTGCGCACAAGCATGCTCATGGGGAGGTGGAAAAGCGGTCCGTCGGGGATGACGGCGAGCGGCACATCGTCGGGCAGGTGATTGGCTACAGGTCGGTAGAGTGCCTCGTGCAGCTTATGAAGCGGATGCAGGTTGAACCGGGTGGCGCTGAGCGAATGATCGGGCGTATCGTTGGCAAACACGGGAGAGACCTCGGCCAGCAGAGCGCGTACGTCGTGCTGCGTAATGTCGAGCGGAATGGCTGCCAGCGTATCAGCTGTGATCAGAAACGCATGCGAGGCGGTGCGTCCAGGCGTGGTGGTCGTGTCGTCTTCCAGGAAGTAGGAGACAACGGCACGGTCTTTTTCGCGAAGCGTTTCCTGCAACTCTGAAAGCGAAGGTAGATCGGGATCGGGAACCAGATCGACCAGCGATTTTCGCTCAGCAATGAGTTGGGATTCTTCGCGTTGCAAGCGGGCAACTTCACGTGAATCCTCGGCTGTGGCAAGCTGGTTACGCACGGTCTCAAGCGTTGCCGTCAGGCTGTCGTACTGCACGCGCTTGTTTGTGCTTAGCTGGTTGGTGACCTCTTCCAGGGCGCGCAGATCCGAAAGGTGGCGAGCACGGGTGCGCTCTAGTGCTTGAAAGGCCTCCGCTGGGTGGCCCTCGGCCAGGTAGGCGCGCACTAGGCCCCGATATGGTAGATCCCAGCGTCCGAGTTCTGCCATCGACCAATCGGTGGCGCGGAGCGAGGTGCGGTGCTCTTCGATGGATGCAATAGAGGATTCGTAGGAAGCGCGGGCGTCCTCCCAGTTACCCTCCTGTTCGTACAGTTCGGCTTTCCGCGAGAAGAGGTGACGACGACGGTGATCGACCTGGCCTTCAAATGAGAGGTCAAGCGCCTGGTCGGCATACCGATGCGCCTCCTCTTGTCGTTCTAGCTTGCCCAGAAAGCGTGCGCGTGTAGAATAGTAAAACGAGATATAGTCGGTGCGATCGTGATCGTGGGCGATGTCAATGGCTTGCTGGTTGTAGGGAAGGGCGTCAGCGTATTGTCCTAACGCGTGGTAGACTTGCGATAGAGAGTTAAGCCGAAAGGCTTGCGACATGGTTTCGGTGCTGTGAAGGTCCAGGCTTTCATAGAGCATGGCCTTGGCCCGCTCAAGCTGGTCGGTACGCTCTATTGCCGAATTGTCTTCAAGCAACAGTTCGGCTCGTGTCGCCAGCACGCGTGCATAGGATTCTTGCACTGCGGGGCGCTCAGGATCGAGTGCTTCAAGCCACTCTTGGGCTTGTGCGTAGGCCGATTGGGCAGCCAGCCGATTCTGCGCTCGGGCGTGCATGAGGCCCAGGTCAATAGACAGTTCTGCCGCTTGAACGGTCTCCTTATCGGGCAGCATTTCTATAGCGCGGGCATAGTCGCCCACAGCAGCCGACAGGTCGCCAGTGTAGTAGTTGAGGTACGCCCGGAAGTTGTAGAGATCGGAGAACGCGTCTTTGCTGACCGATGAGGTGTCGGTAGGGGAATTGCCAAAGTCGGAAAAGAAGGTGTCGAAGTGATGCTGCATGGCCTCGAAGTCTTGCAGCTGGGCGGCCACATACGCCGACTGTGCGTGAGCACGGGCCAGCTTGTCTGGTGCGGATCGGCAGACCGACCGGGCCTCGGCAAGTACATCGCGACGTTCTTCGATCTGCGCACGTCCGTCGGGGTCGTCATCGTACCAGATATAATTGACATCCGCTCCACTAATTGACAGACTGCTCGATGCCTCCAACAGCGAAGAGCAGGCATCGTCTGCTGCATGTGCGCAAGTAAAGAAGCTTACCCCTAAAAGCAGCAGAACAGAAGCTAGCGTACACCGAAACATGTGTGTTAATTAAGCGTGAAGGTGTAGTGTGTGTAATCTTTCAACTAAACGCTATCGCACGCCATGAACGATGCTTCTTTACGGGCTGGTTGGTCGTTCGGGCCACCGCCGCAATTCGATAACGGAGACGACCATCCGCCCAGTAACCCCGATGAAGGCTCTGATGATGACGACGATGACGACAGCAAAATCGACGATGGGTGATCGACTGCCTTGCCGCGCCCGCTATTTGTGGTGCGTATTGTTGTGACTAAAAGCAGCGTTGCGTGAGGCTAGTCTGGTGGGAATGCTCTCGCAATGACGTTTGATGGATTCCAAATGTTAGTATAGGAAAAAGATCAGACTCTGTCCAGGATACATCTCGTAAATCGTCCCTAAT
>CAZZCI010000279.1:0-3851 GCA_964653015.1 uncultured Rhodothermales bacterium | reverse complement strand
CATTATGCAACGAACTGCGATGATGGAGCCTACATGACAAGCACGTATCATTGAACCGCTACCGGACGCAGAGCGTCCACGGTGTCGTCGCGACGCGGAGCATCGCGACGAGTGTCATAGCTAGATCATTGCCTCCACATCACCCAAACTCTCATCTGTCACAGAACAGCAGGCCAATTGCGCACCTTTCAACCGCCCCTCAACGCAAAAAAGGGCGCGCCCGTTACAAACGGACGCGCCCAAGTTGTGTACACCGAAACACGGAAAGCCGCGTTTAAGCTATTACGAAGACGGTTCGAGACGGAAGAGCGAGCCGTCCGATTCATCGTTCAGGATGTAGAGAAAGCCATCGGGTCCGGTTCGCAGATCGCGAATGCGTCCGATTTCTTCGTTCAGCAGCTCTTCTTGGTGAACGACCTCATCGCCATCCAGCACGACGCGGTGAATGTGCTCTTTAGCGAGGGCGCCGACGAAAATGTCGTTCTGCCAGTTTTCAAAGGCATCGCCCGTGTAGAACGTCATGCCCGAAGGAGCAATGGAGAGCGGCGACCAATGCAACACCGGATACACAAAGTCGCCTTCATCGGGGTCAATGCCGATAGGCGAGTCGTCGCGGTACTCGGTGCCGTACGTGGCCTCGGGCCAACCGTAGTTCGCACCGGCCTGAATGATATTCAATTCGTCGCCGCCTCGGGGACCGTGCTCATGAGCCCACACGTCGCCCGACTCGGGGTTGATGTCAATGCCTTGCTGATTCCGGTGCCCGTACGAGAAGATGGTATCTTTTGCATCGTCATCCCCCACAAACGGATTGTCTTCGGGGACGCTGCCATCATCGTTGAGGCGCAGCGTGGTGCCCGACTCATCTTGTAGGTCTTGGGCCGGATCGCGAAGGCCGCGGTCGCCAATGGTTACGAGGAAGGTGCCGTCATCGAGGAAAAGGAGACGAGAGCCGTAGTGGCGGCCCGGCTCGTGCGCTGGATCTTGGACATGCAATGTCTCGAACTCAGCCAGTGTCGTGCCGTCCAATTGGGCGCGGGCTACCGTCGTAGAGGTTAGGCCCTCCCCTTGTGCGGCGGAGTAGGTGAGGTAGAACCAGCCGTTGTCTTCATATTCAGGATGAAGCACCACATCAAGCAGGCCTCCCTGGTTTTGCGCTTCAATATCGGGCAGCCCACTCACTTCTTGCACAGTGCCATCGGCATCGACAAGGTTGAGGCGTCCGGGGCGTTCGGTAATGAGCATGCGGTCATCGGGCAAGAACGCAACGGCCCAGGGGTGCTCCAGGCCACTAACGACTTCGACCACGTCGAACGTAGCATCGTCGCTCTCTACGTTTTCAAGGACGACGGTGCGATTGGCATCCTCATTGGCTGAATTATCGTTGAGGGCATCATCGGATGGAGCGTCACCGCATCCGATAAGAGCTAGGCTCAAGACCAGAGCCACACTGTATGATAAAAGAGCGCGCATAAAGCGTGAGGGGGGTGTGAAGCAAGAGTACGGACATTCCACGGCACGCGTACGGCGTCGATCCGTTTCCTTATCTCAAAACAATGTTACGGGTTTGAGGCTGCGTGCCATACGATGCGGCAGCAACTCGTTGTTCATTCCTTAATGCCTTTTGGACATAACAATGGCCCGCATGATGCAGAAAGACGTCCCCATAGTGCACGTAGGACCGGCCTATCCGTACCGGGGCGGCATTGCGCAGTTTACGACACTTACGGCTCGGGCTATGCAAGATGCAGGGCATCCGCCTATGCTGTGCACGTTTCAGCGGCAGTATCCGCGTTGGCTGTTTCCGGGACGTACGCAAACGGTAGAGCACGATGCCCCACCCGCAGATTTGCCACGCCCCGAGCGGCGCATCGACACGCTGAACCCGTGGACCTGGCACCGCACGGCGCAGTGGATGCGTAGCGGAGCCTACAGCGGGGCTATCTTTCAGTACTGGATGCCCTTCATGGCGCCTCCGTTTGGGTGGATGGCCCGCCGGATGCGTGCTGCCGGGTATCCCGCTGTGGCTGTCGTTCACAACGCACTGCCCCACGAGCGCCACTGGGGCGATGCCTGGCTAAGCCGCTGGTTTCTGAACAGCGTAGACGGAGTCGTCGTACTCTCCGAAGCGGTTGAAGCCGACATCCGCCAACTGGCCCCGCATCTTCCGGTACGCCATGTGCCCCATCCCACCTACACGCAGTTTGGCACCGGGCCAACGCGTGCCGAAGCACGAGCGCATCTTAACCTCCCTGAAAACACGCCTGTAGCGCTCTTCTTTGGGTTCGTGCGTCGGTATAAAGGGCTGGATGTGTTGCTGAATGCCTGGCCCGCAGTGCAGCAAACTCACCCCGATGCCCATCTGATGATCGCCGGAGAAGCCTACGACGATCCCGCCCCCTACCGGGCCCAGATGCGCGCCTGTCCGCGGCCCACCCAGGTGCACTGGAGCAACCAGTACATTCCAGATGACGAGGTAGCTACTTATTTTGCTGCGGCCGATGTGGTTGTGCAGCCATATCGCCACGCCACACAAAGTGGTGTCGTGCGTATTGCTGCCCATGCGAACCGTCCGGTTATCGTAACCAACGTAGGCGGACTGGCCGGGAGCGTGGACCCCGGGCGCACTGGCTTTGTGGTGCCCCCCGATGATGCCGAAGCGCTTGCTCAGGCCCTACAAACCGCCTTCGACCACTGGGCCGAACTGCAGGGGCCATACGACAACAGCGCAACCCAGGAGACGCTAGCTCGTGCACTGTGCGAGTTGATAAATAACTCAGGATCAACTGGTTAGGTCTTTCCGCGTACGTAGGTGCGCAGCAAGCAATCCTACGAATCCTGCAAAAAAATACCTGAAGATACCCGATTGCTTCCGAACTCCCGGTCTGCTCCATCCGTACGTGGGCTCGTGATAAACGGAACGGCTTGCTGAGGGGGCCGCTCGTAGAATCGTTTCTGTCTTTTCGTCTCCGTTATGAGTGCTACCCGTCTTTCGTACGAATCAGTGGTTGGCTGCCGGGTCGGGCGCTGGCCGTTTGGAATGCCAAGCCAGGCCATCTGCTACCGCGTAGACCACACCCTCATTGATACCGGTCCGCCCAACCAATGGCGAGCGGTGCGACGGTTCGTTGAGGAGGAGCATCAGGCGCATGGGATTGAGCGGGTGGTCTGTACGCATCACCATGAAGACCATTCGGGCAACGCCGCACGTATTCAGAAACTGTTGGATGTGCCGGTGTATGCTCCCGAAAAAAGTCTGGAGCGACTTGAAGAGGGATTCCCCATCGAAATATATCGTCGCATCGTGTGGGGCACTCCGCCGTTCGTAACCGCGCAGCCCCTACCCGAGACGCTCCCACTTGCCTCTGGCGCGACGCTCCGTGCACATCCGGCCCCCGGTCATGCCGATGACATGGTGTGCCTGCACATCCCCGAACGCCGGTGGCTCTTTACTGCCGATTTGTTTCTGGCGCCTCGTGTTGAGTATCTCCGCTACGATGAGGATGTATACGCGCTCGCCGACTCGCTGCACCGCATGGCGCAGCTCAATGCCGATACGCTGTTCTGCGGGCATCGGGGCGTGGTGGAGCATGGCGCACAGGCGTTGCAAACAAAAGCTCGGTATCTCGAAGCGCTCTGTGGACAAGTGAACCGGCGGTATTATCGCGAGCAGCAGCCCCTGCCGCGGATTCAGCGTGAGTTGTTGGGGCGTGAAGGGTTGTTGCGCTGGGTCACCGGTGGCGACTTCTCCAAAAGCAACCTCATTGATTCGTGCATTCGCCATGACGATAATGCACCAGGGGGCACCCACGATATGATCAGCACGCCAACCCCGATGCAGTAGTGGTGTG
>CAZZCI010000278.1:0-3916 GCA_964653015.1 uncultured Rhodothermales bacterium | reverse complement strand
CGATCTCATGCCGTTGATTCGGCAGCTGCATCCAGCGTGACAGCATGATATTGCGTTGCTCCGCTCGCAATGACAAGGAGTTGGGTTTTCCTCGGTACGTTCAGGCGTTTGAGCGCTACCCAATCATTGATCTGTGACAGAGCATTACTCCGTCTCATCAATCGCGTAGCGCTGCACCTGCGGAAACGGAGTCTGGCTGATGGTATACAGGTTTCCATCGGGACCTACGAGTTGAGGTCTACCAATCTCAGGCGTTCGCTCTTCAGGAAAGAGCAGGCGCCCTTCGAATGCTCCGTCAGCGGTAAACACATCCAACGCACTGGCAAACTCGGCCTCGTCTGCTTCTCCCTCTGCAGAACGACGGGCATGCGCGTCGGCATCCTCAACATTGGTGGGCCAGCTGGAGCCAATCAAAAATCGTCCGGATGGCAATACAATGGGGTTCTGGAATCCACCATATACCCGCATCGAAAACCCCTCCCCCACTTCATGAATACCGAACCCCAACAAATCATCATCTTTGTCTGGGCGGGTGATGCGCCGGTCGTGCACGCCATCCAGCGTGTAGCGGCTGATCTGGTACTGGTCTAAATGCCCGACCCACAAGTGTCCATCATGCACAGTAATCCCGACCCCAAAACCGGCCCGATTGGGCAGGTCCAACGTTTTGTTTATCGCAAACGAACGGGCAATCTCGTGCGTATCAGGATCAAGAAAATGGATCTGCTGCGGCGTGTCGCCCCTCGCCGCCTGCGATAAAAGAAGATGCCCCTCGGCAAATCCAGCTACACCGCCACGCACCTCAAGCTCGCCAAGAGAAATGGTTTCGTGGTAGGTGCCCTCGGTATCCCACACATCAATCTGCTGGTTCATTTGATTCGAGACGTACAGCCGATCGGTGCCATCGAACACCATACCGTACGGATACTGAAATTCGCCTGGCCCTTCCCCTTCTGATCCGGCACTCCACTTCAGGGAGCCATCGGAGTGGAATGCCACCAGACGATGGTTGTCCGCATCGAGGATGTATACGACGCCCTCTTCATCTACCGCAATATCACGGATGCCGGCCAGCATTTTATCCTCGGGTTCGTCAGCCGCCCCGAATGTCTGTTCGTGCGTGAACTGAACCGATGCCTCTTCAGACGTTTCCCACGTGTGCGTGCCTCTATTTTCGATGGTAATAAGCCCATCGTCTTCTTGCACAATAGTGTCAACGGAGCCGTCTCCCTCTGCACATCCAGCTATACCGAAGGCAAGCACCGCCCCGATAATCCCCCAGAGAAATAAACGCATTGTGATTCGACGCTGCTTAGAATAAGAAGTTAGCTAGCGCTAGAAAATATAGCAGCGACATCAGAATAGATCAACTGGTAACGTGCGCTGGAACTTTGCCGGATTCGATGCGAACGGAAAAGCGTACTTGCTTTACTACAACTACCGCACCCAAACGCATGGGACTCCCTCCGCTTACTGCAGTTGCTCATCAGTGGCTTCGTCCGCATCTGGCGCCGGGACAGTGTGTGGTAGATGCCACAGCTGGCAATGGCCACGATACGGTCTTTTTGGCTGAGCAGGTGGCGCCTGATGGCCGAGTTGTCGCGTTTGACGTGCAATCGCAGGCGTGTGAGGCTACGGCGCAACGCTGTGAATCGGCTGGGCTTTTGGATTGTGTGACGATCCACCAAACTGGGCACGAAACCATGGCTGCTTACGTAGAGGCTCCCATACATGCGGCCATGTTTAACTTGGGCTATCTGCCGGGCCACGACACCACACGCATCACGCAACCGGATACAACCTGTGCAGCCCTGCAGGCGGCATGCGACCTGATGACAGATGGTGGTGTCATTACGCTGCTGGCATACCGCGGCCACCCCGGTGGGCAGGCGGAAGCGCAAGCCGTATCCAACTGGATTGATGCCCGCACCAACACGCTCCGGGTGATGCAATGCCATCTGTACAGCGCCGGAGACGACGCCCCATTGCTCTGGGGACTGCAGGTGCCGCCTACGCACACATAACACACCACGCCTCTACTTTCGTACTCCTGATTCCCGTCCGTTCATGTGCCTCATCATCCTGGGCCTGGAGGTCCACCCCGACTATCCATTGATTCTGGCTAGTAACCGCGACGAGTTTTACGCCCGCCCTACGCGTCCGGCACAGTGGTGGCCCGAAGCGCCGCATATCTGTGCTGGTCGTGACCTGAAGGCTGGCGGGACGTGGTGCGGGCTCACGTGCGATGGCCGATGGGCAGCCCTTACCAACGTGCGCGACTTTACGCAACCGGTTTCCGATGGTCCCACCCGAGGCGCGGTCGTCGCCGACTATCTGCGTGATGCACAATCTCCTGAGAGCTATCTGCCCACACTGCGACGTCTAGAGCGCCGTGCACCGTTCAACCTGCTCTTTGGACGCGGAAGCACGGCTTACTACACGGCTCACCCCGATGGCGCCCCACAGGCCGTCGAGCCGGGGTGGCATGGGCTAAGCAACGCACACCTCGATACTCCCTGGTTCAAAGTGAACCGTGGCAAGCAACGCATCATAGAAGCAACCAGTGGCACCGTTCAGCCCGAGCGCCTGCTTGATGCCTTGTACGACACCACGCCCGCCCCCGACGATCTTTTGCCCGAGACCGGCCTCCCCCTCAACCGAGAACGACAGGTGTCCTCTATGTTTATTACGGGGGAGGCGTACGGCACCCGCGCCTCCACGGTCATGCTGCAGCACCGCAGCGGACGCTTTACATTCGCCGAGCGGCTGTACGTGTATGGGCGTGAGGCCACCACGCGCACGTTTCACTGCGACCCAGCAACAACCCCGTCAGAGACGCCTGAGCCTGCTCTGGAACGTTTATAAGGGAAATATCCTCTGATAGGACCCACCTATCTCTCCGTTTCGCTCCTCAATCACCTGGCTGCCTATGTCCACGATGCGCGCAGTTGTCGTCCGCGAACCGGGCGCCCCCGACCAGATGCACATTGACACGATAGAGCGTCCTGCGCCGGCCCCGCACGAGGTACGCATCCGCGTGGCCGCTACAGCGCTGAATCGCGCCGACACCTACCAACGGCGCGGACACTATCCGCCTCCCGAGGGGGCCCCTGATACGTTGGGCCTGGAAGCAGCCGGACGCGTCGATGCGGTGGGCGAGGCGGTGACTGATTGGAAGGAGGGCGATCGGGTGTGCGCCCTGTTAGGCGGAGGAGGATATGCCGAGTATGTCACCGTTCGAGCCGACCATCTCCTTCCCGTACCGCCAGACACTACGTGGACCGAAGCCGCAGCTCTGCCCGAAGTGTTTCTTACTGCATACCAGGCGCTCTACTGGCTGGCTGACCTGCAAGAGGGCGAAACGGTGCTCATCCATGCCGGCGCCAGTGGGGTGGGCACCGCCGCCACCCAACTCGCTCGTCGCCACGATGATATGACGGTGTTCGCTACCGCCTCGGCTGCCAAGCACGACGTGTGCCGCCAGGCTGGTGCCGACCATGTTATCGACTACACGACCGAGGACTTTGTCGATCGCATCGGATCTGACCAAGTGGATGTGGTGATTGACTTTGTGGGGGCCCCTTACTTTACCCGCAACATCGAGGTGATGACCACCGACGGACGTTTGGTGCAATTGGCCACGCTGGGCGGCAGCACGGTGGAGTCGGTCTCGCTCCGAGCACTGATGGCCAAGCGCATCCACGTGTATGCCTCTACGCTACGCAGCCGATCGGATGCCTACAAAGCAGGTCTGGTGCGTGACTTCGTGGCCCATGCGTACTCCGATTGGGCGCACGGCGTCTTGGCGCCTGTCATTGACAGCGTGATGGATTGGACCGAAGTGGCCCACGCTCACCGTCGCATGGAGGCTAACGAGAACGCCGGTAAGATCGTGCTGACAGTTGGGGATGTGTGA
>CAZZCI010000277.1:0-3921 GCA_964653015.1 uncultured Rhodothermales bacterium | reverse complement strand
ACGAACTCGACCGGCACCTCTTGCTTGATGAGCGACATAAACCACTGCTCGCCCTCAGGCATCGGCGTGCGGTAGTCCTCTTCGCTGTGGATGATGAGCGTGGGCGCTTCTACGTTCTCGACGTAGCTGAGCGGCGAGATCTCGCGATACAGATCCCGCTCTTCCCACGGATAGCCGAAGAACTCCCACTCCATCAGGCCCTGCGCGTCGGAGGTGCCGTACATGCTCTCCCAGTTGGAGATCGAGCGGCTCGTAACGGCTGCAGCAAAGCGGTCGGGGAAGCGGGCGGTGAGCCAGTTGGTCATGTAGCCGCCATAGCTGCCTCCAGAGACCCCGATGCGGTCAGGATCGACAGCCTCGTATTCGTCAAGCACCGCATCGATGCCCGTCATGAAGTCCTCCTCATCCATCAGGCCCCACTCGCCACGGGTGGCATACATGAAGTCGTGTCCGTAGGCCGAGGAGCCGCGCGGATTCGGGTAGAAGACGAACATGTCTGACCCTGAAAGCGCGTGGAAGGTCTGGAACCAGGTGTTGCCATAGGCCGCATGTGGACCTCCGTGAATCTTGAGCACCATCGGGTACGATTCATCGGGATCGTAATCGACGGGTTTGATGACCCAGCCCTCGATTTCAGTGCCGTCTTCGACGGTCCACGTAATCGGTTCGGCGGGCTGCACGGTGCGGTCGGCCATCCACTCTTCGTTGAAGGCGGTAAGCTGCGTTTCATCGGAGCCGTCGGGGCGGGCGATGAACACTTCAGCGGGTGTCACCGCGTCGGTCGCGGTGTAGGCCATCCAGTCGCCGTCGTCATCCGGCGAGATGCTGCTGAGGCGCCGCGCTCCCTCGGTGACCTGCTCCACGGAGCCACCGGTGGCATTTACGGCAAAGAGATGCGCATCGCCACGCGTTTGGGCAGAGAAGCGCACGTGCGTGCCGTCAGCGCTCCAGTGCGGGCTGCCGGGACGCAGGTCCCACTCGGGCGTCAGGTTCTGCGGTTCGCCGTTGGCGGTGCCATCGTCGTTCAGCGCTACGCGATGGATGTTGGTTGGGGCACCGCGCTCAGCCGTGCTCTGAAACGCAAGGTGATTGCCATCAGGAGAGACTGCCGGACTGCTCTGTCCGCCTTCCATCTCCAGCAACAACTCGGGCGCGTCGCTGTCGGCGTGCAGCACGTAGAGGTTGGCTGTCGGATCCATACTAAACGGATCGTCTTCGTCGGGGTCGCCTACGAAGTAGATGGTTTCGCCATCCGGGTGCCACGTCACGTTGCGAACGTGGTAGGGCAGATCGGTGCGGATGTCCGGTTCACCGCCGTCGGCATCCACCAGATATAGCTGCCGTTTGTCGCGGTGCTCTGGATGAGGCAACCAGTCGGAGGTGCCGTCGCTTTTGTAGTTCATGTGCGTGATGACGTGTCCGTCGAAGCGCGTGGTGTCGAGGGTGGATGTGATGGCATCGGGCGCGATGTGTTCGGCCTCGTCGCCATTCAGTCCGTTCTCTTCGTCAGCCTCCGGGTCGTCGTCGGGAGCACGTACGAACGCGATCTGGCTGCCGTCGGGGCTCCACACGGGCGGACGGTCGACGCCTTCAATCTGAAAGGCCTCGCCACCGGGGGCGGTGACGCGCAGAAAGCGAATGGTATTCGGGTCATCGCCTCGCTGCGACTGGATCGCCAGCACGTCGCCATCGGGCGACCAGCGCGGATTAAAGGACTGCACGCTCGCATCCGTGAACTTGAACGGTTCGCCATCGGGCGTGCCGTCTACGAGCTCCTGCATCCAGACGGTGCGGTGGCGGGTGTTGTCGGCCTCCTTGCGATCGGTGCGGGTGAAAGCGAGAAGCGAGCCATCGGGCGAGAGCGCTACCTGGCTAACGCCAACAGTGTGGTAGTAGTCGGCGGGCTGAATGCCGTCTTGGGCGGTGGCCTGCGAAGAAGCCATCACCAGGACAGCGCCCAGTAGTAGGGTCCATGCGTAACGGGGCATGCGCATAACGGTATTAGCAGGTCGGTGAGTAGAGTGGCCATTTGGCAATAAACCGAATTGTCGGCCCAAAATCGAGATGGTGTTACGAAATGCAAGATGCGGCACATGGACTTGTTGGAGTCTATCACCTCATTCGACAAAGGTGCTGCAGGCTAAAGCGTATCAGAAAAGCGCTTCCATTTTGTTCACAAGATATTTTAGTGTGATGGCCTTGACAGACCAAAATAAATAGCGTATTGTGGTGCTGTAACAAAAAATAATAAGGCAAACGGAGTTTTGAGCTATCAGCTTGACGATATTGATGCGCACATTCTTGCGCTATTGCAAGAGGATGGTCGCATGCAGCGCAATGCGATTTCAGAGCAGGTGGGGCTTTCTGTCTCAGCTGTGAGTGAGCGCATGAGCAAGCTAGAGGCGCGCGGTATCATTGCGCGATACCATGCCGTACTCGATGCCAAGCGGTTGGGTGTTGATATCACGGCATTCATTCGGGTATCGGTGGATGGGTCGGAGCACTACGACCGGTTTGTCACCACCGTAACGGCAATGGATGAAGTGCTTGAGGTGCATTCCATTACCGGTGAGGGATCGCACATCCTGAAAGTGCGCACGCAGAACACAACCACGCTGGAACGCTTGCTATCACGTTTTCAGGCGCTACCTGGTGTATCGGGCACATCGACAAGCATTGTGCTCAGCTCCTTCAAAGAAACGCGTACGCTGCCTGTTCAAGGCTCCGATGCGACTTCCTGAGTCGCACAACCGGATCCGCTAACTGCTTCATTCTTTTTGTTTAACCTACCCGTTATGACTGACTCGGCCAAGATCTTAGATCGCATAAAATCGGAAGAGGTAGACTTTCTCCGTCTGCAGTTTACCGATATTCTGGGCACGGTAAAGAACGTCTCGATTCCGGCTCATCAAGCCGAAAAGGCGTTCAAAGAGGGCATCTACTTCGACGGTTCCTCGATTGAGGGCTTTGTTCGTATCCAGGAGTCGGATATGCGTTTAGAGCCCGATCCTGACACGTTTGCGGTGCTACCGTGGCGCAGCCGCCGCTCCGACGATACCACATCGGCGCGCCTGATTTGCGATGTGATGAATACGAGCACAGGCGAAGCGTTCAAAGGCGACCCGCGGTATGTGCTGCGGCGCGCTATTGCTCGGGCCGACGATATGGGCTTTGAGATTAATGCTGGCCCGGAGCCCGAGTTCTTCATCTTCGAGAAAGATGAAAAGGGCCGTGCGACGACTGAGACGCACGACTCCGGCGGCTACTTCGACTTAGGGCCCAAAGATATGGCGCAGGAAATTCGCGCCGAGATTATCTACATGCTTGAGGCGATGGGCTTCGAGGTTGAGGCCAGTCACCACGAGGTGGCGCGTGGCCAGCACGAGATCGACTTCAAGTACGACGATGCGCTCACCACAGCCGACAACATCGCGACGTTCCGTTCGGTAGTGCGTGCAGTAGCCGAGTTGCACGGAGTGCACGCCACCTTTATGCCGAAGCCCATTGCAGGCATCAACGGCTCGGGGATGCATACGCACCTGTCGCTTTTCCAGGGAGATACTAACATCTTCCATGATGACGACGACGAGTTCAACTTGAGCACCGAGGCGTATCAGTTCCTGGGTGGAATTTTGGAGCATGCGCCGGCGCTCACCGCCATCTGTAATCCAACGGTGAACTCGTACAAGCGATTGGTGCCCGGGTATGAGGCGCCCATCTACGTAGCATGGAGTGATGTGAACCGCTCCGCTCTCGTACGTAAGCCTGCAGCGCGTGTCCCAGCGGCCTCTCGCATCGAACTGCGCTCGCCGGATCCCTCGTGCAATCCGTATTTGGCGCTTGCGGTGATGCTACATGCAGGACTTGACGGGATCGAGCGTGGTCTAGAGGCGCCCGGACCCGTACGGGAGAACATCTACG
>CAZZCI010000276.1:0-3924 GCA_964653015.1 uncultured Rhodothermales bacterium | reverse complement strand
TCGGGCAGGCTGTCCCTCCCTTTTGAACTCCAATATTGACACGTGACTTCACTTAAAACGGGGCGCGTTGCAACCCGAAGATTGACCTGTGACACAGCAGTAAGTGAACTCAATCGCGGGTTTGGAGTTTGACCGGGATTTTCATCCTACCCTTTCGACCGTTTGAACCATGCCTCAACGACCGCTGGCTGTTCGCAACGTTTCTCCCGAGGAACGTGCCGAACTTGACGAGCTGTACAAGCGCACTCGAACGCCCCGGCTGCACACCCGTGCACAGATGATCCCTCCCTGCCAGGGGGCCTCATTGATGGTCGTTCTTTCAATTCTGGGCGCGTCCAGAAAGAACCAGCCCACCGCGCAGCATCCATATGCCAAGCCATGCTCCCATACGGTCGAGGACACGCCATACAGACGCCCATCCCCAGGGCATATCTCCGGCAGGCACAAACGTCCACGGCGCCACCCGGATCGCGGTGAAGCCTGCGTTTTCTAGGTGGCAGCGCCCCTCACGTGCTGTAAGACGACAGTCGGTTTCAAGATGACGTGTGGGGATACGCAGCAGTGGGGCGATCCAGCGGTACCAGGCGTATCCACCATGTAACGTAAGCGCCACAAAGCGACCACCGGGGCGCAGCACGCGATGTGCGTTTTTGAGTACCTGTGCCGGGTTGAGCATGTGCTCCAGCGCCCCCACGCAAATCGCTCGGTCTACGCTATTGTCTGTGATGGAAGCGAGCATGCGAGCATCATCCACCTGAAATGTGAGGCGGTTTCCGTGTGGCATCGTGCGGGTGGAGCGCTGCGCTGACTGCACCATGCCGGGCGATATATCTACGCCGATGCCTTTTCGAATGTCGGGAGCCAGCATGCGAAGATGGTTGCCGTCTCCGCACCCCAGATCGAGCACCGTGTGGGTGGAATTGATGTCGCCAAAATGCTTGAGGAGCCGGGCGCGGTAGCGAAGCAGTGCATCGGAAACGCCGTGCTGCTCGGTGTTATGCGGAGCAAACCGGTCGAAGAATGCCCGCACGTCGGCAATGGATTCGACGGGTGTGGGTGTGGGCGGCATAGAAGCTGCAAATTAGGAACGAGCCAGACGGGGACACCAGAGACCGGCTTCAAGTGAGTTCTACGAAGACGACTGCACCGTTGAAAGTACCGGCACGCGCCCATGCAAGACCCACACAAAGTACGGCAGAAAAGAAGCAACGAGTCCGCCCACCGCCATCCACACGATGCTGTGCGTCCAATCGGGAAGCGGCAGGAACGGCAGCAAGATGGCTACCATCATGAACCCATACAGATAGCGGGCGGCTGGGGTGCGCGGTTCGGTGGCGTCTGGCGGGTTCCCCAGGTGCAGGCATAGCGCAAACAGGTAGCGTAACACGCCGGCCAACACAACCAGCGCAACCATCCCCTGCAGAAACATGGCAAGCAGGCAAAGCACGAGCAACGCGAATGCATCTACTTCTTTGTCGAAGAACGCCCCGAACGCAGACGCTTGCCCCGTGCGGCGGGCGAGCCAACCATCAAAACCGTCAAGCAAGAAGAGCACGCCTGCAAGACCTGCGAGAGCGAGATGTGCATCGCCGGGCGACCACGGCCAGAGAGCCAGCAGCAGCACTCCGACCAGCCGCAGGGCCGTGACTGCGTTGGCCGCCCCGAAGGATCCGTTGGGCGTCCAGTGTGCACGAAAGCTAGCCACCATGCCTCCAAACGAGAGCACGCCGACAGTTACGATGGGCAGCATCGACGCGAGCCCAAGGCTGCCAACTGTTCCGGCAAGCAGGAATGCTGCATGCCACGCGGCAAAGCGGGCAAGCCGGGTATCCAACTGCGTGGTGGTGGGTGCCATGAAAAACAAGAATTCAACAGGCAAAAGAGGTTTGCTGCATAACATGTTGCATGTGTAGCATCGAATGCAAGGTCCGAACGCAACAAGGTCGGCACGTTTGACACATCCCGTTGCCGTTTTTATGTTAACGTATGTCGAAGTTTTGCTTCTGCAATGTCCTTTTAGTGCATTTTCAACATTGTGGATGGAGCAAACTTCTCGCTTTTCTTCGCTCTCAACAACGCCACATAGGAATATGGCCACGATACACCCTCCTCTCAATCCTAAAAACATCACCCCTCGCTCGGAACGCCAGGTGTACAAGGCACTCCGCAACCAGCTCGACGACGACTATGAGATCATCTACTCGCAGGATTTTTCGTATCGCAACCACAACAATCATCGGCGCTTCGGAGAAGCCGACTTTGTTGTCTGGCATCCGCATCAGGGGCTGCTCGTGCTCGAAGTGAAGGGGGGGCGTTCGATTGAGAAGCAGCCCGATGGCACCTGGCGGTCGCAGCGTCATGACGACGGGACGTGGAATACAATCAGAGATCCATTCGTGCAGGCTCAGTCGGCGATGCATGCGCTCAAAGATGAGCTGACGGAACGGATGAGAGAGGGCAAGATCGATATTCCCCACGCGTTTGCCAGCGTGTTTCCGGATGCGGAGCTAAATGGAGAGATGCCAGTCGGGCATCCGCCTGAAACGTGTATAGACGCACGAGCTATGAAGCAGCTTAACAGTGCCGTGAAGGGGGCATTGCGAGCGGTGGCTACCCCGTTTGCAGAGCTCGACTCCAGAGCACAGCAGAAACGCACGGCCAACCTACAAACAGTGTGGAATGAGCTTACGCATACGTTTCGGATGATCCCCGCAGGCGATATTGAGGGGGCATCAACACGAAAAGCCACTATTGAGCAGGGGCGGGAGCTCTACCACCAGCTCACCGAGCAGCAGGCAGCGCTCTACTACGAGACGCTCCAGTCAAATCCCCGCGTGCTGGTGCGCGGGCCAGCGGGCACCGGAAAAACGCTGCTCGCAGAGAATCGAGCAAAGCAGCTGGCGGGCGAAGGGAAGAAAACGCTCTTGCTCTGCTATAACCGTCTGCTGGCCCAACACCTGTCGGAGCAGACACGCGATATCGATAACCTCGATACCCGCTACTTCCATGAGATCATCGAAAAGAATATCATCCATACCACCCGTCGCCGGATGCCCGCCCAACCCGATGATGCGTTTTGGGTCGAGGAAAGTTCAGATCTATTGCTCGAGATCATTGAAAACAGGGAGATTCAATACGACGCGTTGGTAGTTGACGAGGCGCAAGACATCTACTCGAACTGGTGGGATGCACTGCAATTCCTGCTTACCGAAGACCCCAATGTGTATGTGTTTGCCGATATCCATCAGAACATCTATGGTCCGCAGTTGAGTGTAGACACTGCGTGGGATGATATGCCTCTCGTTCGCATTACCCGAAACTGCCGAGCAACGCAGCGTGTGGCCGAGTATGCAGCAACTATGCGTGGCGTAACGCCTCTGCACCACCACCCAAGTCTCAGTAAAGGAGTAGACGTTAAAGAGCACACGTACAAAAACGCAGACGAGCAGGCCGAGATGCTGGATACGCTGGTGCGCGACCTACGTGCCGATGGCTTTGAGGCCAACCAGATTATCTTGCTGGCGATGCACAGCAAGAAAAACACGGCGCTTGCAGATACAAAACGTCTGGGGGGATACGAGCTCAAGTCATTTGATCTGGGAGACCCGCCTACAAATCAAGAACTGTCATATAGTACGGCACAGCGCTTCAAAGGGCTGGATGCGCCGGTCGTGATCGTGTACGGGCTGGACGCAGGTTGCGACTACGCCACGCACCTCAACTTTATGTATGTGGCCTGTACGCGAGCGCAGGATCGTCTTCACGTCATGCATCAGGAAGACTGGGCTCCGCCGAATCCTCCTGAATCTGGTAGGGATGGGGGCATGGCGTAGGAGCGCGACTCTACAAGATATGCGAGACTGGGCGCTCTACACCACCCGCACATGCCCCTCGGGGCCCGCGTTTAGCACAGGCGTGTCCTCA
>CAZZCI010000275.1:0-3937 GCA_964653015.1 uncultured Rhodothermales bacterium | reverse complement strand
ACTACGAAGATGCCATTGCAGCGGCTCAAGAGGGACTCAACCTGCATGACGGCGGACGCTCGTCGGCTGCTAAGTTTCACTTTGTCATTGCCGAGTCGCAGTTCAACTTGGGCAACACTGAGGAGGCCTGCGAGACCTTTGAAGATGCAGCGTTTGGTGACTACAGCAGCCGCTCGCAACACTACCTCGAAAATGAGTGCGATTAACCTGCGCGTGCTGTAGACGCATTGTAGCAAAGAACACCCTGTCACACAGGTGGCACATAGCAAACGGTCGATGAGGATATGCTCCTCATCGACCGTTTTTGTGTATCCTCGTTGCAGGACGCCATTGCTTCCATATTACGGCGCTTCAGGGGCTGCTTCGTCAGCGTAGACACGCGTACCTCCTACATAGGTAGCAATAACTTCTGCATCGAGCAGTTCGTTTGCAGGTATTTCCATGATATCATCCGACAGCATAACGAAATCTGCGTAATAACCAGGCGCAAGTCGTCCCCGATCGGTATCGTTGAAGCCCGCGTAGGCGGCTCCGTACGTAAAGCCGTGCAGCGCGCCTTCACGTGTCATCCGCTCGTCGGGCATCCAACCGCCCTCGGGCATGCCATCCGCATCCTGACGTGTTACAGCAGCGTGAAAGCCTTGTAGCGGATCAACAGGCTCTACAGGAAAGTCGGATCCGAACGCCAGATCAACACCACGCTCTGCCAGCGACTGCCACGCGTAGGCCCCTTCCGCACGCTCGTCGCCCAATCGATCTTCGGCCCAGCCCATGTCGCTCGTAGCGTGCATAGGCTGCATGGAGGCAATCACGTTCAGGTCAGCGAAACGCGTCATGTCATCGGGATGGAGTACCTGTGCATGTTCAATGCGGTGCCGCCCTGAAGCCGTACCGTACGTTTCTTGCGCGGCCTCGTACGCATTCAGCACCTCGCGATTGGCACGATCGCCAATCGCATGCGTGTTGACCTGATAGCCGCATTGAAGGGCACGCTCGACATCCTCCTGCAACCCTTCAGGACTTCGCATAAGCAGGCCCTGATTTCCCTCATCGTCGGAGTAGTCATCAAGCAGGGCAGCCCCGCGACTACCAAGTGCTCCATCCATATAGAACTTGACGCTTCGCACGCTCAAGTGCCCCGCCAGATCATAGATGAGTCCGTTTTCGCAATAGTAATCAAACGCCTCTCCGCGCCCGTCGAGCATCGCATGGACGCGAATCGGAAAGCGCTCCTCTTCGATAAATCGTTCATAGCGCTCAATCGCTTCGCGCCCGATGCCCGCATCATGCACGCCGGTCATTCCAAGGCGGGCAGTATGCTCCAGCGCCTGCTCCAGCGCATCGTCGAGTTGCTCGCGTGTTGCAGATGGGATCTCTCCACTGACCAGTCCCATGGCCGTATCAATCAGAATGCCCGTGGGTTGGTCGGCGTCATCACGCAGAATGGCTCCTCCTTCTGGATCCGACTGGTTGGCTATTTCTTGCATGCCAACAGCCTCCAGCGCCGCTGTGTTGACCCAGGCCGCATGGCCATCTACACGTACCAGGTACACCGGACGATCTGGAAAGGCATCATCAAGATCTTGACGCGTGGGAAAGTCGCCATCGCCGGGCCACTCGTTTTGATCCCACCCTCGGCCTTCAAGCCAGGCCCCCTCGGGCAGGTCCGCAGCAAATGATTCAAGCCGGTCAATCACCGCGTCAACCGACTCGGTGCCCACTAGATCGGCTTGTAAAAACGTTTCGGCCAGTCCCGTAAGATGGCCGTGCGCATCGATAAAACCGGGCACAATAGCGTGGCCCTCTGCATCGAGCGAGGGCGCCTCTGGGTAGGCCTGCTGGACCTGCTCATCGGATCCGACCATGAGCACCCGATCGCCTCGCACGGCCATCGCCTCGGCCTCGGGCTGCTCCGGATGCATGGTGTAAATTGTCGCGTTGTGAACCACTTGATCGGCCTGCGCCCATGCAACGGGCCCCATCAGCATCACAAGTAGACTCAAGCCGCCCAGACTATACAGTAAACGATGGATCATACCAAAAAGAACGTTAGCCATAGTGCAATGAACAACTTCAACATAGAAGGCCCTACGCCCAGATGCCAGCAGCCCCGTATCCCCTACGCGTTACCCATGAAAGTATACCACGCTCGTTAACATTCTTCAGCATTCTTGCATCGGCAACACGCGCTCTGACTGAACCCGGCTTTTAAGGATTCGTTTATACAGCGTCTTACTTGCACAACTACGCTCTTCCCTGGCCACTTGCCCCGTATCCGCATGCCTATTGACCTTCGCTCAACCGATGTCTTTGCGCACCGCCACATTGGCCCCTCGCCTTCTGATCGGGCCGCAATGCTCAAATCGATCGGAGCCGACTCGCTGGATGCACTGATTGACGAAGCCATCCCCGCCGAAATCCGGAGCGACCGTCCCCTCGACCTGCCCAGCGCCGCCACCGAACAAGAACTGCTCGCTACGGCGAACGCCTATGCAGATGCCAACGATGTGCATCGCTCCTTTATCGGAATGGGCTACCACGACACGGTAACGCCGCCCGTTATCCAGCGCAACATTCTGGAGAATCCGGATTGGTACACGGCCTACACGCCCTATCAGGCTGAAATCTCCCAAGGCCGGTTGGAAGCGCTTCTCAACTTCCAAACCATGGCCATTGACCTAACGGGCATGGAAATCGCAAACGCGTCGCTGTTGGATGAGGCCACCGCCGCCGCCGAAGCGATGATGATGCTGAACCGCGTAACACGCCGCCAAGACGCCCGGCAGTTCTTTGTGGCAGCCGATTGCCATCCGCAAACCATCGAGGTAGTCAAAGCGCGCGCCGAGCCGCTAGACGTAGAGGTGGTTGTAGACGACCCCGATGCGTTCACATTTACCGAGGATGTGTTCGGCGCTCTCGTCCAGTACCCTGCAACCGACGGCGCCATCCGCGATTACGAGGCATTCTGCGATGCCGCCCACGCGCACGATGCATACGTGGCCGTGGCCGCCGATCTGATGAGCCTGACACTGCTGGAGGCGCCCGGGTCCTGGGGAGCCGATGTGGTATTGGGCAACACCCAACGCTTTGGCGTGCCGCTCGGCTATGGCGGTCCGCACGCCGCCTACTTTGCGACCAAAGAAACCCACAAGCGCCAGATGCCCGGTCGCATGATTGGCGTATCCAAGGATGCGGAGGGCGACTTTGCTCTGCGCATGGCGCTGCAAACCCGAGAGCAGCACATCCGCCGGGGTCGCGCCACCTCGAACATTTGCACCGCCCAGGTACTTCTGGCCGTCATGGCCAGCATGTACGCG
Organism: uncultured Rhodothermales bacterium; assembly: GCA_964653015.1. Taxonomy (GTDB): domain Bacteria; phylum Bacteroidota; class Rhodothermia; order Rhodothermales; family Salinibacteraceae; genus Longimonas. The sequence continues at coordinate 620 of CAZZCI010000275.1, read as the reverse complement.
GTGTACCATGGCCCGAAGGGGCTCACCCAAATCGCCACACGTATCCACGATGCCACAAAAACCCTGGCCACCGGTCTCGAACAGCTTGGCCACACCCTACGCCACGATGCGTTTTTCGACACCCTCCGCGTAGACCCTGACGGGCTCACTGCGCAAGACATCCGGAGCACCGCCGAGGCACACGATGTCAACCTGCGCTACTATGATGACGGCTCGGTTGGCATTGCTTTAGACGAAGCCATCACCGCCGACGAACTGAATACGCTGCTCCGCATTTTTGGCGCTCAGAACGGACGTTCACTCCACGCTGCAAACCTGGCAGCTACGCTCCATAGTGGATACGAGGGGCCGCTGCAGCGCACCACCGAGTTTCTCACCCATCCGGTCTTCAACAGCTACCATTCGGAGCCGGAGATCACGCGCTACATGCACCACCTGGCGGCCAAAGACCTGTCGCTTACCACAAGCATGATTCCGCTCGGATCGTGCACCATGAAGCTGAACCCGACGGCTTCGCTCATGCCTATTTCGGATGCGCGCTTTGGGAAGATACATCCGTTTGCACCGTCCGAGCAAGCCAGCGGTTACGCCAAGGTGATTGACGAGCTGTCGAGCTGGCT
>CAZZCI010000274.1:0-3977 GCA_964653015.1 uncultured Rhodothermales bacterium | reverse complement strand
CAACGTGCTATTTTCATTCTGGGGTTATCGTGCCCGTTACGAGCGGGTCATTCAGTCTTCAGTAACCCCGTTGGGGCGTTACCGAAGATGGGTGCGAAGGGCCCACACATCTTCGGTGGGGTCGTACCCTTTGGCGCTGGAGGCTGCAAGGCCGGTGTCTGCCAGCACCCCTGCATGTTGCAATATCCGCTTCATCTGGTAGAATGTCGTAGATCGATAATGAATGCCCCGGACGGCGTTCCAAATGACATGTCCAGAGTTATCGGTGATCTCGGGTAGACGCTCCAGGTTGAAAAATAACACCGGTGCGCGGTCATGGTCGAGTGCGTCGCACGTTCGCACCAATTGATCCATCGTCGCTTTGGCACCGTCGAACTGACGGAGACCACGCGTGAACAGCCGGATCATCGGTTCATGCAGCAGCAGAATCCGAAGCCCAGCCGCGGCCCGCGGGAGCACATCCGCCAGCATGGTCCCGTAGCGACACCGGTGGTGCACGTCGTCCCATCCGGCAAGGGACACATCCACAATATCACGCATGGCCGCTCCGGTGGATGTCAGACGCACCCTGTGCCCCGGAAAACGAACCAACCCCAGTTGCTCCGCGCCCCGAAGCGCAGAGCGCCACCCCTTGGGCATACTCTCGTACGGAGCAATGACCTCCGAAAGCGCATCTGTTGCATACCACCGTCCGGGCTTGAGCGCAAGCGTCCACGCCAAGTAATGCGTTGGAAGGTTGTAGGTGAACGTTGACCACGTGCCGACCTGCCGACCGGCGCCCAACTGCTGGCGAATGGAGCGATACGCCGTCTGCCAGGGCTGCCGGGCCCGGGGCCAGACAAGCGGTTCAACCTCGGTGGAGACCGCCAGCAGGCCGAGATTCTTCTGCTTAGTGTCGCGAATGAGCCGGCGGTCGACCCGCTTGGCCGGCGCGGCCAAGAAGCTCTGCTGCACGCCCTCCTGATACTGCTCCGCCTGGGCGAGGCCCTTGAGGAGGCTACCCGCCCCTTTGGCTTCCACGGCAATCAGCCCCGCGCCGTCGTCCAGTTGCCCGACCAGGTCTGGAAAGGCGGCGCGCTCCCCAAGCGGGACCCGGATGCGCTGGTAAGGGCCTAACTCGCCGTGATCGAGGAGCGTCGGATGCGCATCAGTCACAAGATGAGCCACCGACGTGCCGTCCGGAAACGCCGTATCCGTCAGAAACTGGCGGATATAGGCAACGACGGTGGGTTCGGTGATGGGCATATGGCGCGACGACTTGAGATGATGTGATCTACGCGTCCAGTGCTTTTACCAACGCGTCGGAAGCATCCGCGTAGTAGAGGAGCGTCACGTCAGTTGCAATGTCATCGGGAAGATGGACGAGTTGTTTGCGGGCCGATACCGGCATCAAGACATGGCTGGCGCCCTTCCCCGCAGCAAGCTCAACCAGATCTACGGCGTTGTGGACCGGATCGACGGAGCCGCCCAGATTCAACGCGCCCATAATGGCCAATCCGCCCTTGGGATTCTGTTCAAGCAGACTACTGCAGAGCGCGAAGAGAACGGCCATCCCGGTACCGGCGCCGCTCTTGGCCGCATCGAATGTGCGAAGCTGAACGGAAAATGAGTGGGCCCGCGGCTCCCAGTCCTGCCCTAAAAACTGTTCAGGCTGGTCGTACAGGTTTTGCTCGGCGTAGCGGACGCTCTCTGTGAAGGCGGCAGGCGACGGGCGGTTTAGGATGCGCACGCCCGATCCCGGTCCGGTTTTGACCTCGATGCGGCAGAGGCCCGGATGCTCGTCGTCGTTGCCGGGACTGACGGTCCATACCTGCCCTGGCGGAAGCGGGTCGGGGGTGATCTCGTTCTCACTCCGCAGCTCCGGGGTCATGACGAACTGTTCGACGCCGTCTGTGCCCATCTGATAGCTAAAGTGCGTCTTCCGAAACTCAGCAGAGCCGATGCGCTTCTGTTGCTCTTTAACGCGTCGCCGTGCCTCCAAGGCCAGCTTCGTCGCCCATTCCAGGTCCTCATCGGAGATGGATGTGGAGGGATCCGGATACAACAGCTTCAGCAGGCCGCTCACGGTCTTCTGAACGGCTTTGGTGTCGCGTCCGCTAAGTGCATTGCCAAGCCGCACACGCCCCCTCATCGCCGAAGAGCGGTTCTGAGCACGGAGTTGCGTCCAGCATTCCGATAGGAAGTCGCTTACAAGCCCGAAGTGATCGGTCAAGTATGAATGGTTTAGCTTGGGAATATCCCAGCCCGGCACGTACGCATGAATCCGATCCATGAAGGCCGTGTCGTTCCTTAGTTCCATGGGCAGCGGCCCAAAGAGATGTCCAACGCGCTGCTGGTGGTGTACATCCACATCAAAATTACCCACCATCACGATGCCGCCATCGGCCCGGATGCTTTCTTTGCCGCGGCTAAACTCGCCTGAGGCCATGTATCCTTTCATCATGTTCACCCCGTCTTTCTTGTCGAAGGATACACCGGCCACCTCGTCGAAGCAGACCACGTCGTATTGCGCGACCAGGCCACGTTGCCCGGTGTTTAGGTTGACGAACATGCGGGCAACGGTTGTCTTCCCCCCCGAGACCAGATGCGCGTACGGCGACACTTGCTGGTAAAGGTGGCTCTTGCCGGTGCTCCGAGGGCCCAGTTCGACCGCATTGTAGTTTCGCTCTACAAACGGCACCAGACGAAGCAGACACACGTCCTGTGCGCGCGGGGACAGCGCATTTGGAGCAAGGCCAATACTACGAAGCAAAAACGCCTTCCACTCTGTTGTGGAGAACGCCTGGCGTCCGCGATGCAGCGCCGTCAACACATCGTGGGCGGACAGCTGGATTTCACGGAGATGGCGGATTCCAAACGGGCGCCCGCTCATCTCTTCGGCAATGACGGGATCGTATTCGAGTTCAACCTCTGCGTAAAAGCCGCCTGTCAGTAAACGCTCGTGCTGCCGCACATCGTCGGTGTCGATGCGGACGTTGCGGAGTTGAAGACTGGGCAGTTCAGCAACGTATGAGTCGGTCTGTGTGTCGAGGCGCGCCCGTACGATGTCGATTAGCTCCACGCTTCCTTGCTCACGGGCTCGCGACTTAAACAGCTCTTCCTCACCCGAATTGACCGTACGGTTGGAAAGCTGATGCTCTACAATCTCAAGGCCCTCGCGGATCTCTTCCTCGTCTACACTGGCACAATAGCGGCCCAGCAGAAACTCGACGACGTACGTGGGTACCGGGTAGCTGTCGCTGAATTGCCGCACCAGGTCTTTCCGAACTACATAGCCGTCAAACGCATCGGCAGCGGTGCGGTCGAGCGCGTCGAGGGTAAGCGTGTCAGGGTCAGTCATTACGGCCAACTTCGGTTGGGTAGGTGTCCAGAACAGTGTCGTTGGCGTCAAGCAGTACAACAGTCGCTGCCCGGCCTTCGTTTGACGGGTCGATCACGACCAGCGATGCGGCGCCGTCGTCCACAGACTTCGCTTTCATAGCAATAGATTGGCTCGGATCCTTTGCTTGCGTGCGCAGGTCCACGCGAAGCGATGCATCGGCGTGTTCAACGCGGATTCGGCACCGCAGTCGGGTCCACTTCACATCTGCAATCTGTGGCTGCGGGCCCGATGCGGCTCCAGCGCTCACCGTGAGACGGGGCACCAGGCTTTCCTGCACACTGAGCCCGCCGTGGGCATAGCCCAGCCCATTCCGATGCACGTGGATACCGGGGGCAAGAGCAATGCGTATGTTCTCGTTCCAATGCCATCCCACGGTCGGGCGCCCCACCTGGTTGCCTTCTTTAAGCACAGCGCAGCGGCCCCACCGGGTGTCTGTCAGATAGTGCGGGAGGGGCTCTTTTGGAAGGTCCTCAGGCAGCACAAGCCAGCCGTGGTCGGTTACGACGCGTACGGTTGACCAGCCTGCATCGAGCAGGCCACGGATGCGCTCGTGGAGGGCATGCAGTACTTCGTTGACCCGGCGCGCCATTTTCCA
>CAZZCI010000273.1:0-3999 GCA_964653015.1 uncultured Rhodothermales bacterium | reverse complement strand
TGGTTTTCCGTATATGCCTGTGATCGTGCACCTGATCACATGCATACAGCAATTCATTTCACAAATGACTTGACAGAATGTGCATCTTCGTCTTATATTTGAAACCGAAGCGCTCATGCACTGCAATGCTCCAATCCAATCAATGTGTGCAGCCCCGGAGCACGCGATGTGGGCATGATGCGCGGGCTGTTCATGTTCGCATGATTTCTGCACGATTCGGGGGAATCCATAAATACACATGTTTGTGTGTATAACATATTCTTCTATCGTGCTCGACTAACTGCACCGTTTGCACTCAGTCACTATGAAACAAAGTACAGTTAAGTGGTTCGACGCCAAAAAAGGATACGGGTTTATCAACCATCCTGATGGTGGAGACGATGTGTTTGTCCACTACTCACAGATTGAATCGGACGACGATTTCAAAACCCTGCGCACCGATCAGACTGTTCAGTTTGAGCTGAAGAATGGTCCGAAGGGGCCTCATGCCGAAGTGGTCAAGGCTATTGAAGGGCCCGAGATGCACAGCGATGGAGCCACCTCGGTTGCAGAGGATGAAAGTGCTCCTGCTGAAGCCGATCTTGCTCTTGACGCTTCTGGTCGCCTATAGCGCACTGCTACATGCCGTTCTCTTTGTCGCCATCCCCCTAATGCGACTTATGCGATTTCCCAAACAACCTCCGTAGCGAATCCACAACCCCTGCGCATACGTGCCGTTCTACTGGTGTTTTGGATACCCCGCTTTGGTCGTGGGCTTTGGTCGTGGATTGCTCATTCACGCCAACTCTTTCGTATGCCTTACCTGGTGTTTAGCGCGTTATGATCTCTGTTGAAACTGCTCCGTCGTTGTCAACCGTTCCCGTTGACCCAGACCTGCTAACGTCGTTGCTTCGCGACGTAGTGGATAACGAGTCGGATCGGTCTATTGCGCTTGTTTCGGTGATCTTGGGCCCACACGCATTGGTTCGAGAACTCAACGTGGCATATCTTGACCATGACTACAACACCGATGTGCTTGCGTTTAATCTCAGCGATGGTCCTCACAGCCCACTGGAGGGTGAAGTGTACGTCGATGTTGAGACGGCGCAGGAGCGTCATGACGAATTCGATACGACGGTAGCCCACGAGATTGCGCGCTACGCTGTACATGGCGTTTTGCATCTGCTTGGGCATACCGACAAGACCCCTGAAGGGCAATCTGAAATGCGCACAATTGAAGACCGATATGTGCGGCAGTTTTCAGCACTTACGTCCTCGGGAGAGACGGCTCAGTAGGGGATAAGGAGCACCGGACGAAAACGGTTTTCTGCAACACTTATTCCCGTTGCGCGTGTCGATACCTACCGAAGTCTCTTGGCATCTCCGGCTCGGTTTATGGGGGTGTACAGAGACGCGGTTTCCTGTTCACCTGCTTTCTTGCCTCATTGTGTTGTGCTTATGAACCTTCAACTGACCACCCGCCACGTCACCGTCACCTCGCAGGTGCAAGCTCGTGTCGAAGATCGAATTCGGAAGCTGGAGCGCTACTATGATGGCATTATCAATGCAGAGGTGGTGCTCGGCAAGAACAACAGCCCAGCAGAGGAGAAAACGGTAGAGGCTCGCTTGGATGTCTATCAGAAGCGCCTCACCGCAACGGGCGAAGCGCCCAACCATGAAGACGCTGCCAAGCAATGCGCCGATCAGCTTCGTCGGCAGTTAGAAAAATACAAAGCGCAACTCCGGCGCAAAGACAAAGATGCCCACCGATAGGGGCGTCGCATCATAACGGATGTCAGACAACACATGCCCACAGAGGGGCCACTCCTCTGTGGGCATTGTGTGTGATGTGGACCTCGGGCTAAGGTCACCATCATGAAAATGTCAGCTCCAGTTGCATACCAGCGGTTTCCTCAGCCAACAGTGATGAGACCGTCAAACCCAAAAGCCGCAGTGGCTCAGTTGGGGGATGAGGATTCATGAGGAGCCGCTCGGCCCACTGCATAAGCACTTCTGCAGAAGCTACCGGACGCTGAAGCGTGGTCTGCCGCGTCAATACGTCGTGCTGGTATGTTTTCATCTTTAGCGTAACTGTACGTCCCTGACGTCCTGCGTGCCGAAGCCGTTGGGCTACGCGCTCGGCAATCGGTTGAAGGCGGTGCAGCATGGTGCTGGGGTCGGAAGTGGTCGTAGCGAATGTGCGCTCCGCACCAACGGACTTGCGTTCTCGGTTGGGGCGTACTGGGCGTGTGTCATCGCCGTGGGCCATGGCTGCAAACCACCGTCCGCGCTTCCCAAAATGCCGCACCAGATCTCGCTCTGCAATCTGCTGCAGATCGGCACCGGTATGGATATTCATTTCCTTCATGGTCTCTGCGGTTACCGGGCCGACGCCCCGAAACGATTCAATCGGAAGTTGAGCAATGAACGACTGCATCTCGTCGGGGCGCACCACGGTGCACCCATCGGGCTTCTCCCAGTCGGAGGCCACTTTAGCAACAAACTTGTTGGGCGCTACACCCGTCGAAGCCGTCAGGCGGCGTTCGGTGCGAATAGCCTTTCGAATAGCCTGCGCAATGAGCGTTCCAGACGGTGGGCCGTGCTTCGGAGCTGTGACGTCGAGGTACGCCTCATCGAGTGATACCGGTTCGATGAGGTCGGTATAGCGTCGAAGGATTTGACGGATAGCACGGGCCTCGTTCTTGTAAACGTGCATGCGTGGTTGCACGAAGATAAGGTCTGCACATCGACGGGCGGCTTCCACTGAAGGCTGGGCGGAGTGAATTCCATACGGACGCGCTTCGTAGCTTGCTGTCATCACGACACCCCGCGGCGGGCGTCCCCCAACAGCAATGGGTTGGCCCGCGTATCGGTCGGGATGGTCTCGTTGTTCAATAGACGCATAGAATGCGTCCATGTCCAGATGAATGATTTTGCGGGGTGATTCAGGCACAACACAAAGCGTATCGTCCTCCAGATGGGGGCTTCAGAATCGATGTCTCTTCTGCGGCCCGTGTAAGATCAAGTACGGCCTTTCGACGCCGCTTCGTTCCACTGAAGATGATAACCTACAAAACAAGATGCCCTGGGGAGGACCCTCGGTGCCATTCCTATCCCCCGTGCATTGAGCAGCAGTGCGCCTTGCCCGCACTAACCGCTCGGGGGATCCGCTTCGCTCAAGATAACATCATGTACTACCCCTCCCAGGCCTCGCAATCGGGGTAGCGCTCTACCTCGGGCACATCCGCCCCCCCTTCGATGTCCACGTCAACCTGTTCGTGTAGAATAAGACGGCCCTCGACCCGACTCTCGGCGTCAATGTGTAGGGTCGGTGGGCTGGTTATTGATGTGTTGCACATCAGCAGTACCACGTTGCCGCGAACCACCGTGCCCTCGCGTAGCGTGATGGTGCCGTTGCGCGACTCAACAGACTCCCCCACCGTTGTTCCCGTCAGCGTAATGCGTCCGTTGCGCGTTAGTACCGACCCGTCCACTTGGCTGCCTGCTTCCACCTCGATAGCTCCGTTGCGCGTTTCGACCGTCCCTGCAATCGTTGTTGTAGCACCGATTGTGATCGCACCGTTGCGTGCTTGCACCGATCCGTTTACCGTGGTCGCCTCGCCAATACGAATGGCGCCATTGCGCGTAGAGAGGTCTCCTGTCTGGTTCTGCCCCGCGAGTCGAACTGCACCATTTCGGCTTTCAACCGATTCCACTTGCGTGCGCTCGCCGATGCGGATAGCGCCGTTCCGTGTGGAAATAGGTTCCGACACTGTGGCGTCATCGCCTATTATAACTGACGCATTCTGCTCATCAATTGGACTAGATACCGTGGCCGAATCGGCAACGGTAACCGAATCGCGCATAAAATCAGCGTTTTCGCACCCGCTCGTGCCCATGAGAAGGGCAGCCGAACTGATGGCCACTACAAACAGCATGGCGTGGGTAGCCCACGTACGTAATTCAAACATTTGAGTAGACATATCAATTCCCTATTGTGTTTGATGCATGTATCAAGAG
>CAZZCI010000272.1:0-4001 GCA_964653015.1 uncultured Rhodothermales bacterium | reverse complement strand
TAGCCTTAGCCAAGGGGGAGATGTCCACAGGATCACGCCTGCGGCGAAGCTCGAAAACAGAGGGGATTTGAGCGGGTTGCGATGATGTAAACCACATGCCAATCACTTAACATCTTCCCGCTATCGATTGTGAGTTATTCTCGGTACGTTAGGTAGCCATGCGTTACCTGAAGATTGACCTGTGGCAGAGCGCTGCATACGTATTTCCTGAAATCACCATCCCAGTTGGGGTACGCACGAAACGTACACCCAAAGGATAGGTACAGTACAACCGAGCAAGCAGCCGCGTGCGCTGCTACATCCCGGATTAAGAAGAATCTGCAAGCTATACCATAGGGAGCTTACCTCCAGGACCGGCCGGCAGGCCTCACGCCTCCGCGCGCAGAGATGTGTCCTCCTTGCGCGATGGGCGCTGTGCATCTGACACCGTTGCCGATGCATAGATAACAGTGGACGTCGAAAGGCTCTGGGCGGCACCCACATTGTCGAAGAAGAGGTTCTTCTTCCCCGACCTGTACCCGCGCCGCGCTGCTTGCCTCTTTTGCGCCCCATTCGTACGGCCGTGCTCGTACGAATGGGGTTTTTTGAATCGCCCCGGCTCCGCCTCTACTGTTGTTCTCTACTCATCGGTGCGCTACCATCCCCAGGCATGATCCAACTACAAAACATTTCCGTTGTCTTAGGCGGCACCCCCATCTTTAGTGATCTGTCGTGGAGCATCCCCACGGAGGGGCAACGCATCGGGTTGGTGGGTCCAAACGGAGCCGGTAAGTCCACCCTGCTGCGTGTTATTGCAGGACGCCAAGACGTTGCTGAAGGACGCGTCGATCGCGGCGCGACCACCGTAGGATTCCTGGAGCAGAGCCTGAACGAACAGCCGGGCGAGCAGACGATTCGCGAAGCTGCCTTGAAAGCATTCGATGAAGTCCTGGCCCTCGAAAACCGCGAGGAGGAGATTACCGCGGCGCTTGAAGCAGCAACTGACTATGAAAGCGCCCGCTATGCCAAACTGCTGAACCAGCTCAATCGGGTACAGGAACAGCTCAACGCCCGCGATGCCCATCGCATCCGCTCGCAAACCGAAGCCACCTTGGCCGGCCTCGGCTTTGCCCCCGATGACATGGATCGTCCACTCAAGTCGTTTTCGGGAGGATGGCGCATGCGGGTAGCGCTGGCCCGCTTGCTGCTGCAACGCCCGGACCTGCTCCTGCTCGATGAGCCCACCAATCACCTCGACATCGACAGCATTGCGTGGCTCGAAGACTACCTGCACAGCTACGAGGGCACGGTTATTCTGGTGAGTCACGACCGCTACGTGCTCGACCGCATGGTCACCCAAACTGCCGAGCTAACGCGCGGACGGCTCAGCCTGTATGACGGGTCATACTCCTACTATCTGGAGGCGCGCAAAGAGCGACGGGCCCAGTGGCGAGCCGAGTACGAGAACCAGCAGAAGCGCATCAACGAGATTGAAGAGTTTATCGCGCGCTTCCGCTACAATGCCTCCAAGGCCGCCCAGGTGCAAAGTCGCATCAAGAAGCTGGAGAAGATGGAACGCATTCCGCCTCCTCCGGATGAAGAGGACACTATCTCGTTCCGCTTTCCCGACCCACCCCGCTCGGGCCGCGTGGTGTTAGAACTCTCCTCGTTTTCGAAAACCTATGCCGGCGAAAACGGCCCGATTCGCGTCTTCGACAATGCCGGTCCGCTCGCCGTTGAACGCGGCGAAACGATTGCGCTTGTGGGACCGAACGGAGCCGGAAAGTCGACGCTGGCGCGCATGCTTCAAGGCACAGAGCCGTTTGAGGGGACGCGCACCGAGGGCCACAACGTACAGCTTGCCCACTTCGCGCAGCACCAGGCCGATGCCCTCCCCATGGACGCTACCATCATGGAAACCGTACGGGGCGTCTCCCCCAGCACACCCGATACCCAACTACGCACGCTCCTGGGGGCGTTTCTGTTTACCGGCGACGACGTGTTCAAAGAAATCAACATGCTTTCGGGAGGCGAAAAAAGCCGGGTCGCGCTGGCCTGTACGCTGCTCTCTCCCGCCAATGTGCTGATCCTGGACGAGCCGACCAACCACCTCGACATCAAATCGAAGGGCGTGCTGATTGAGGCCATCCAACAGTACAGCGGCACCTGCATCATTGTGAGCCACGACCGCTACTTCCTCGACCAGGTCTGTAGTCACGTGTGGCGTGTAGGAGGCGGCGATGTGCGCATTTTCCACGGCAGCTACTCGGAAATGCAATGGCAGGTGGAGCACGGAAGCGCCAGCGCCCTTCCCGACACCCCCGCCTCGTCCAATGGCGTATCCTCCGCTTCCGAGTCCTCTGAATCAAAAGACAACCACCGCGAAAAAACAACCGCCCCCAACACCCCTGAACGTCCGGATGATGCGTTTAGCGACCTGAACTCGTACCAGGTGCGCCAAAAAATGGATGAAACGGAAACGGCGATTATGGAACTGGAAGACGAAAAGGAATCCCTCGAATCGCGGATGAGCATGCCCGAAGAGTTGGCCGATGGAGAAATGCAAGAGCTGGCTGCTGCGTATCAGGAGGTCGATGCCAAGTTAGATGAACTGTATGCCACCTGGGAGGCCCTCACCGAACACGTAATGGCATTAGACGCCAGTTAAGTGGATCTGCGCGGCGGCGCGTCTGGTATCGTACCCGCTTTTGCGATGACGTAGGGGTATCGCCTTTGTTCAAGACCCGACTGCTTGCTTGACTGCTCTTAGCCTCTATGATTGCACGTATCGCTGCACTATTCGTCTTGCTCCTCGGCGCTCCGTTTGGGGCCCAGGCACAGATTACGTCTCTGGCACCGCCCGATACGGTGGATGCGCTTGCGTTTGGCGAGGCCATTGCAATGGATGGAAACCGGGCGATTGTAGGTGCACCAGAAGAGAAGGTGTGCGGCCCCGACTCAGGAGCGGCATACGTGTACGAACGAGATCCGGAGTGGGGCACCTGGGAGGCCGTAGCACGCATCACCCCAGACCCTTGCCGCGAAAACGCGTTTTTTGGCAATGCTGTCGCGCTTCACGGAGATCGAGCCCTCATTAGCGCCTCTGCCGAGTTTTTTGCGACGCCCGAACCCGATGCCGCCTTCGTCTTCGAGCGTCGCGGTACAGACTGGGAGCAGACCGCTGCCCTCACTGGGGAAAACGATGTCCAGGAAGGCGCCTTCGCCGCTGATGTCGCGCTTACCGAGCGCCACGCAGTAGTGTCAACCCGAGGCGACTACCAGGGCACCTTCGGAGGGGCGGTGTACGTATTCACGTACGACGCGGAAACAGAAGGGTGGAACCGCGAAGCGCGCCTCACATCCGAACGTCCTGTAGAGCGAGGCATCCTTGGCGGCACCCTATCCGCTTATGGCAACCGGATCGCCGTATCAGCGCCGATGTACTTTGCCGACGCCTTAGGTGAGGTCCACATTTTCGAGCGAGAGGAATCTACAGGCGATTGGATCACCGCTACAGTTCTTCCTGACATGGATGACTTCTCTGTTCCTGTTTCGTTGCACGGTTCGCACATGCTCGTTGGCGAGCGCCGCGCTGGCTCAAATCGGTCGGGACACGCCACACTCTACAAGCAAACCGACGGCGGTGCTTGGAATAAACTGCAAACGCTTACGCCCCGTGTGCCATACGAAGATGGCGCGTTTGGGTCAGCTGTTGCTGTGCATGACGACTGGGCCCTCATTACAGGCTATGATGAACAGTTGCAGCAAGACGTAAACATCGACCGTGTAGTGTATGTGTTTCGACGCGCCGAGAACGACACGTGGCAACAGCACACGATTATCGATGTGGGACGACTGGACTTTGGAACGGATCTGGCGCTCGATCAGGGGATTGCGCTGGTAAGCTGGGTCCCTCCACAGGGCGAGGGCAAGGTATACGCAATTACCTTGCAATAAGTGCTGTGTTACACGTGATTGTTAGGGTCCAAACTTGTCATCGCGAGGAGGGAGCCCTGCGACTG
>CAZZCI010000271.1:0-4005 GCA_964653015.1 uncultured Rhodothermales bacterium | reverse complement strand
GATTGCAACCCGTGATTAACGATTATCACCATCTCGAGTTGTGTGCATAGACTAGCGCGATGACAAGGTGTAAACGTATTTCTGCCGCTTAGTACCAACTTAGTGGCAAAAGTGACGTTGCCCGGTGCAGACCATGGCAATGTCGTGAGCGTTGGCAGCAGCAATCACTTCATCATCACGAATGGATCCGCCGGGCTGAATGGCCGCGGTAATTCCTTCAGCAATGGCAGCTTCGAGTCCATCAGCAAATGGAAAGAACGCGTCAGAAGCAATCACTGCATCCTGCAACGAAAGGGCTTCGTTCTGGGCTTTGCGCACGGCAAGCTCCGAGGCATCAATGCGACTCATTTGTCCGGCTCCAATGCCCAGTGTGCGTCCGTTGCGCGCGTACACAATCGCATTGCTCTTCACGTGCTTTACCACGCGCCAGGCAAAGTAGAGGTCGGCCCACTGTGCATCGGTGGGTGCCGTATCGGTGGCTACGTCCCACGCTTGCTGGCTTGCAGCGCGTCCGGGGGTTACGGGATCTCGATCTTGTACGAGCATTCCGCCAATCACCGATCGCACCTGCAGACGTGGGTCGCTACGCAAGGAGCCCGTTTGTTTCAAGATACGGCGCCGCTTTTTCTGCGTCAGAAAGTCCATAACGCCCGGCTCGAACTCGGGAGCGATAATCACCTCGGTAAACACCTCGTTGATCGCTTCTGCTGTGGTCCGATCAAGCGGTTGATTTACAATTACAATGCCTCCAAACGGAGATTTGGTATCGGTGGCAAAGGCGCGCTCATAGGCCGTAGGTAGCGTATCGGCGGTAGCAATACCACACGGGTTGGTGTGCTTGAGAATGGCGCATGTTGGGCCGTCGTCTTGAAACTCGTCGATAAGCGCAAGCGCGGCGTGCACATCCAGCATGTTGTTGTAGGACAACGCCTTGCCGTGAAGCGGATCGACAAAGGAAAATGGAGTGCCGTATAGCGCTCCTCGTTGATGCGGGTTTTCGCCGTAGCGCAGCGTTTGAGCTTGGGGCTCTACAGCAATGTAGGGCGCATCCAGTGCATCATCGTCTTGATTACTGCCAAGGTGATTAGCAATGGCTGTATCGTAGGAAGCCGTGGTGGCGAACGCGTGTCCGGCTAGCTCCCGGCGCGTCGCAGCGGTAAGCGCTCCATCGTTCTCCTCTAGCTCCTGAACGACCTGATCGTACTGCTGCGTACTGGAGACCACCCCGACCCGCTGATGGTTTTTGGCCGCCGCACGAAGCATCGTTGGGCCGCCAATGTCAATAAACTCCATCAGCGCGGTTTCGTCGAGATCAGAGCGGTGGCGGGCCTGCCGAAACGGGTAGAGGGAGCACACCACCAGGTCAATCGGTGCAATGCCTTCGGCCGCTAGCTCCTGTGCGTCGCTTGGAGTCTCACGACGCGCGAGAATGCCTGCATGAATGACGGGATGCAGCGTTTTAACGCGTCCGTCCATCATTTCGGGGGCACCGGTTATGTCGCTCACCTCAGTCACCGGAAGGTCGGCCTCGCGCAATGCAGCCGCTGTACCACCTGTTGAAATAAGCTCGATACCATGCTCATACAGCGTACGGGCAAACGGCACCAGGTCCGTTTTATCGTACACTGAAAGCAGTGCGCGGCGAATACGGGGAGTAGACAAATCGTCAGTTGGGGTTGGCATGGGAGGTTGGGGGGCGATGCGATGCAGAGGATCCGTTGAGAGTTACGTGGCGACCATTCACGGATACGGTGCCGCGTGCAAAGTGACGAATTACGGTCGGATACAAATCGTGCTCAACCGCAAGCACGCGCTGTTGCAATGAAGCAGGGGTGTCATCAGGCAACACAGGCACCGGCTGCTGGGCGACAATGGGTCCTTCATCGTACGCCTCGTTGACCAGATGCACCGTAACGCCGGTCCAGTGCGCTCCGTAGTCGAGCACAGCCTCATGCACGCGCATTCCGTACATACCGGATCCACCAAATGCGGGAAGCAGCGACGGGTGGATATTGGTAATGCGGTTGGGGTATGCTTGTAGAACTACTGGCGGAATTTTCTTGAGATACCCTGCCAACGCAACAAACGAGGTATCCCACGCTGCGAGTACGTCGCAGAGAGCCGCCCCAAATGCGGCAGGCGAGTCATAGTCAGAGGGTGCGACGACAGCAGTGGGAATATCGTGGGCAGCGGCTCGATCAAGAGCACCAGCGGTGGGGCGATCTGTGAGGCATCCGACCACCGTACCGGGCACCGCCCCCGATTCGGTTGCATCGATCAGCGCCTGCATGTTTGTGCCGCCGCCTGAGGCGCACACCGCCAACCGAAAATCGCTCATGCAAGGGGAAGCTCTGAAGGACCAATCAGTGAATAGCACATCTGTAACATCAGAGGCGACAGGCACAAGTGCCACCGCTCTATCTCAATTTGCTTAATATTGCGATTCCTGGACTGGGTAGCACGTCATTGAAGTGGTTTTCGGGGTAAGGTGCAGGCGAAACGGTACGCCCATCGGCAAGCACAGACGAGGTAGACAATGGCCGTATGCCACATTCATGAGTACCGGATACGGACGGTCGGCAAAATAGTCGGCCAGTACGGTGTCCATCGACAACGTAGGCTCCGAAACAGAGGCCGGCAGGCGAAACTGCCCGAGGACCGCCCCGCCCAACCGATCAAGCACGCCTGCCAGTTCCAGATGCATAAGCATGCGATCCACCGCGTAGGGCGGCTCTTGTACATCTTCTAAGAGCAGAATCGCCCCTGTAAGGTCGGGCATATATGGCGTACCGAGCAAGCGAGTAAGCACTGAAAGCGTCCCTCCTAAAAGCGGACCGGTTGCCGTACCGTGCGTCAGTGAGACGGGGGCGTTCGTGTTTGGAGGAAGGGGGGGAGTCCAAGGGGTGGGTTGGGTGCTGCGAAAAACCGCATTACGCATAGCCCGTGGGAGCTTCGGCCACTCGGTGGCCACAGGTCCCGTAATGCTAGGCCATCCGAGCTTGTGCCAGCAGGCCATTTGCAGCGCGGTGATGTCGCTATACCCGACGATCCAACGGGGCGTAGCGCGCTGCAACGCGTTCCAGTTCAGATGAGGCAACAGACGCAGGCATCCGTATCCGCCCCGCACGCAGAGCACGGCCTGGGCCTCGGGATCAGTCAGCGCTCGCTCCAGAGCAGAGGTCCGCTCGGCATCGGGGGCAGCCAGGTAGCCTCGTGGGGCGCCGGGCGCGTAGGCCGTGCGTATCGACCAGTCGCGTTGGATGGCCATTAGCACGGCGGGGTAGTCGGTGTCTTCACGCGGTGGACTCGCGGGCGCGATCAGATGTGCGGAGGTCCTCGGCTCCAATACGGGCATGGACGGTGAGGCCAAGGGACTATTCATCAGATGCTGTAGACGATTGGGAGCCAGCCAGTTCCTGGATCTCACTCCGGAGTTGCTTGATGCGCTTGCGGTCACGCATCCGCGTGGGCACCATTACGAGCAAACCCACCCCAATACCAATCATAAACGTGAGAAGCAACACCAACGCTGCCGATCCTTCTGTGCTAAAAAAGATCAGGTTGACACGGATAGGTTCTGTGTTTTGAAGCGCAAAGATCACAGTCAAAAGTACGAGGAGCAACGAACCGCCCAGCGCAAGCTGAACGCGTGGGGTTGAGAGGTCGGGCATAGCAAGAACGCTTTAACGAAGACAGCACACGAATACATGCTTCAAGATAGGGGAATGTGCAGCCTGTTTGCAAGCCATTGTTCCTATTGCAGGCTCCTTATCCCCAACGGATGGACATGGTGTACCCACGCAGCGTCTAAAAGCACGTCGCCTCTACGGCTTCAAACGCATCGCTATCCTCAGAATGGCGATGCGAAGGTACTACTGTGCTGTTACACGTCAATGGTTGGTGGACAACGCACCCCGTTTTAATGTTGGGCACTGGATAGACCCTAAATGATAAGGTGATTGGAGATCGCAGTTCTCTCTTGTTCGAACCCCCTCTCCTTTATTC
>CAZZCI010000270.1:0-4027 GCA_964653015.1 uncultured Rhodothermales bacterium | reverse complement strand
TTCACTTGATGGGCCAACACATAAAAACGCCCCAGCATTGCTGCCGAGGCGCTTTGTACCGCGTACGGGATTCGAACCCGTGTTACCGCCGTGAAAGGGCGGCGTCCTAGACCAGGCTAGACGAACGCGGCATAGTATTCATATGTAAGGGTGACCGGAGGGATTTGAACCCTCGGCCTCCAGGACCACAACCTGGCGCTCTAACCAACTGAGCTACGATCACCATTTCGCATGACCGGAGTCACACAATAGGCGGGAGCATGCACTTTGTCAAGGCGCGTTTGGTGAACTTCCTGCGGATGCCTTTAGCGGCTGTTTATCCGTCGTTAGGCAGGGCAGCAAGCGTGCGCCAGCACTGCGTTTCCTCATGTCAAGCACATACATCGACGCCTCCCCCCGATAGGTGTTCCGGGTTCATAAATCACTCATAGGAACCGTTTATGAAGAGGAAAGATGATCATCCAATTGATCGCATGCATCAGCCATCTCCAACGCAGCCATGGCGGCCTCACTGCCTTTATTGCCGGCCTTTGTTCCAGCCCGCTCAATCGCTTGCTCCACCGTATCAGTGGTGATTACGCCATATATAATTGGCACACCCGTCTCAACGCTTGCGCTAGTGGTGCCGCTGGTTACTCCCGAGCATACATAATCGAAATGAGGAGTGGCACCGCGAATCACCGCTCCGAGCGTAATAACCGCGTCAAACTGTCCGGATGCGGCCATTTTCTTGGCAAGGACTGGAATTTCCATGGCGCCGGGACAGTGTACCACTGGAATGTCGTCGGTGGATGCGCCATGTTGCTTGAGCGTATGCAACGCTCCGTTGAGCAGTTGCGTCGTGATGAACTCATTGAAACGGCTCACGACAATCCCAAATGTAGCGTCGGTCGCCGCGAGCGATCCTTCGATATGGGTAGGCATATGCATCATAAGAAGTTGTGAGGGCGTTAGGGGAGCGCTGTTACGTGCACACGGCGGCGATTCGTTCCCATGCGGACCGCGATATCCCCATTTCACCAATCTTAGATGCCCCAGCACGGCGCTGGCCATGAAAGTCGGATCCACCCGTTATGGAAAGTCCCCACCGATGCACACGGTTGCGATAGTAGGCTTCTAACGATGCATCGTGGGAAGGATGCACACACTCAATCGCATCAAGCCCGGCCTCGACCATTTGATGGAGCACAGCGCCAGGCATCCAGTGTCCAGGGTGCGCAATGGATGTCATCCCTCCGGCATCCTGAATCCACGTTACCATTTGAGAGGCCGATACGTGCGGAAGCGGTACGTAGGCCGCTGCACGATTGCCAATAAACCGCTCGAACGCCTCGTTTGGGGTGTCTACGGCCCCAATCGAGCAAAGGGCTGCTGCAATGTGCGGGCGAGCCACCACAGCGGCATCAGGGACGTGTGCCTCCACATCCGCCCACCCAATTTCGATATGACAGGTTGTGCGGAGCTTACGAACAATGGCACGGGCGCGCTCGATCCGCGCATCGGCATACGCTTCGAAGTGAGCATGCAAGTCGGGATGCTCCATATCCATACCATATCCAAGGAGATGAAACCCGTAATCCTCGTGCTGCACGGTGCACTCCACTCCGGCCACTACCGTAAGTTCGGTATCCGATGCGGCCTGCTGAGCCGGCGCAATGCCTGCCAGGGTATCATGGTCGGTGATGGCAATAACATGTACGCCGGCTTTGCGTGCCAGCGCTACCACCTGAGCGGGGGTGTGTTGCCCATCGGAAGCGGTTGTGTGGATGTGCAAGTCGGCGTAGCTCATAGAAACGGCTGTACGAAAAAAAGACGGCTTGGTGATGAACTGTACATCGGCCCTGATGTTTGTATATCGCGTGCTGTTCCGTTCTTCGCTTTTTGTCTCAACTTGTTATGGATCAACTTTGGAGCCCCTGGCGCTCGGCCTATATTAAAACAGCCAACGACCGCGCAGCACCCCCTGAAGGAGAGTCGATTTTTGCACGTCTCGTGGCCGAAGATAACGACGAAGAGAACCTGATTCTATGGCGGGGCTCTGAAGTATTTGTCATTATGAATTTGCACCCTTACAATAACGGACACCTGCTGGTGCTTCCGTATCGCGTGGTGGCCGATTACGACGCTCTGACCGATGCCGAGCGCATTGCGCTGGCGCAAACGGTAAACCGGTGCATTGGATGGCTCCGTACTGCACTGCAGCCCGACGGATTTAACGTGGGGCTGAATCTTGGACGTGCTGCCGGAGCGGGCATCCCCGAGCATTTGCATATGCATGTGGTGCCTCGCTGGGAGGGCGACACCAATTTTATGCCTGCCACCGGATCTGTGAAAGTAATTCCGGAATCGCTTACCGATACGTACAACAAAATCAAGGCGGCCATTGACGCTGCCGAATCGTAATCCGCTCTCGTTACCTCCGCCGTGCTTATGTCATCATTGCAGGAACTCCGCGCTCAGGCCAATGCCTATGTGTTCCACCATATCCATCCGCGCGTGCGATTTGGTACGGCAAGCGATCGCTATGCAGGCTGGATCGGGCAGATCTATCCTGAAGAAGCGCAGCAGGACGTCTCTTCTCGTTCAAAAACTATGGGCGGCACTTCGTACACGATTGAAAAGGTGCCCATCTCGTATGCCCCGGAGTACTTCGACCATTTCTCGGTGCTCGAAATTGACTTTACGTTTTATCAGCCGCTGCATGAGGGCAATGAGCCTACCCGTACGTTCTTTACGCTACAGAAGTACGCGGAGGCGGCTCCCAGCACCGCACGTTTCCTGCTGAAGGCGCCCCAACGCTTTAGCGCACGCACACTGCGGCGTTCTGGCGCCAACGGGCCGCGCTACATCGCTAATGATGCGTATTTGGATTCAGATAGCTATACGACAACGTTCTTAGATCCAGCACGCGCGCTGCTCGATAATCGACTCGCCGGTGTTATCTTTCAACAAGAGTACCAGCGGCGTACTGACAGTCCACCTCCACATGCGTTTGCCGACCAGCTGGATGGCTTCTTTACACAAGTCGATACGAGCGTTCCCACACATCTGGAAATTCGGTCGGCCCATCTCTTGCAGCCGCCTTACTTTGACTGGCTTGCCACACGCGGACTGGGCCATGTGTTTAGCCATTGGACGTGGTTGCCTATGATTCGTGAGCAGTGGAACCGCTGCGGCCAACGCTTTACCGAAGCCCAAAATACGGTGGTCAGCCGCTTGCTTACCCCCCGTGATATGAAGTATGCTGTCGCTTTTGACCATGCCCATCCGTTTGATGCACCAGCGCCCGCACTACACGACACCCAGCAGGCCCACGACATGGTGCTGGATGCTACCGCACTGGCGTTTCAGGCAGAAGCCCACGATGCCACGCTCCACCTCATTGCTAACAACCGAGCGTGGGGCAATGCGCCCGACCTAGCTCGGACCATCGCACACCGCATTCTGGACGAACGCGAAAAGCGCGCAGCATAGCGTCTATGTGATCAACTATTCATCCAGGTAGTCTTGCAAAATAAGCGCCGCCGCCGCCGCATCCACACGGCCCTTGTCATAGCGCCCGGCCTGCAGAACCCCCGCTTCTCCGAGCGCTTGCTTAGCCAACTCCGAGGTGTAGTATTCGTCGCGACGTACGATACGGACGTGTGGCAACGCTTTTTCTAACGCGTTGATGCGCAGCTGTATCTCTTCGGCAAGTGTGCCCGGCGTACCGTCATGCAGATAAGGCCACCCTACCACCACGCCCTCTACACCATGTTTGGCGTCGAGCGCTTCAAGGGCCTCTATAAGATCATGGGGCGGTACCGTCGTCTCCGGCTGAGCAACCATGCCCAACGGATCGGCCAGGGCAATCCCAACGCGCTGCGTGCCGTAGTCAATGCCCACCCAGCGAGCTGGTGTGCGTAGGCTCATTTGAATGTATCCCGTTGAATGTATCCGTGATGTATCGGTGACGTCTCAATCTCTACCTACTACTGTGTCACACCTGAAAGTTAGGAGACGGAGATCGTGCCAACCTCTGTGCCCA
>CAZZCI010000269.1:2052-4050 GCA_964653015.1 uncultured Rhodothermales bacterium | reverse complement strand
GCTATGTGCAGGGCTTCGTGCAAGGCGGCGGCTTTGCTGCGTGTCTCCTCAAATTCGGCGGCCGGATCGCTATCGGCCACGATGCCGGCCCCGGCCTGTACGTATACGGTGTTGTCTTGCACCACCATCGTACGAATGGCAATACAGGTGTCGAGGTTGCCCGAGAAGTCGAGGTACCCCACCGCGCCGGCATAGATGCCACGACGCGTGGGCTCAAACGCGTCAATGAGTTCCATAGCGCGCACTTTAGGCGCTCCACTCACCGTGCCGGCAGGAAAGCAAGCCTGCAGCACATCCATGGGCGTTTGGTCGGATTGCACGATGCCGGTAACCGACGATACAATGTGCATCACATGTGAGTAGCGCTCGATAAAGGCGTACCGGTCTACGCTAATGGAGTTAAAGTTGCACACGCGGCCCAAGTCGTTGCGTCCCAGATCTACAAGCATCAGGTGCTCGGCGCGCTCTTTCGGGTCAGCAGCCAGTTCCTCGGCCAGAGCCTGGTCGGCAGCCTCGTCATCGCCGCGCGGACGCGTCCCCGCGATGGGGAGCACCTCGGCCTCGCCATCTTCTACGCGCACAAGCACCTCGGGCGAGGAGCCAACCAGGGCGAATTCGTCGAAATCGAGGTAGAACAGGTAGGGCGATGGATTGACTTGCCGTAAGGCGCGGTACAGGTTGAATCGGTCGCCGGTAAAGGGGGAGGCGAAGCGCTGCGACAGAACCACCTGGAAGATGTCGCCATCGACAATGTGCTGCTTCGCATCGCGAACGGCTTGCTCGAACGCATCGCGCTCGAAGTTGGACTCGATTTCGGGGTCAGGCAGGTCGAGCGGTTCAGGATGCGGGGCAGAAGCGTTGAGTGTGGTTTCGAGGGCGTCGAGCCGTTTCTGTGCGTCATCGTATGCCGCACGGAGCGGCGTGTCGGGATACACGAACGCGCTGGCCATCAGCACGAGTTGGTGGCGTACGTGGTCAAAGGCGGCGAGGCGGTCGTAAAAGCCCCACACGGCATCGGGCAGGTTGAGGGTGTCGGGTGGGGCGTCGGGCAGGTGTTCGATGAGGCGCACGGTGTCGTATCCCATAAACCCGACGGCTCCCCCACGCAGGCGGGGCAGCTCGGGCGGTGCGACTTCGGTAAAGGGGGTAGTGAGACGCGTAAGCACGTCGAAGATCGTGCCCGAGGCGTCCAGGTCCTGCTGCCCGTCGACGGCGCGTCGGGTGGTGATGTTTACCGAGGCGCCATGGTCGGTAGCACGCACGAGGCGGTATGGGTCGCCTCCCAGGAAGGAGTACCGCGCCAGCTTTTCGCCGCCCTCCACGCTTTCGAGGAGAAACGGATAGTCCATGTCCTCGCGCAGCGCCAGAAAGGCTGCCACAGGCGTAAGCAAGTCGGCACTGCGGCGTCGGTGCACCGGAACGACGAGCGGACCGTTTGTTGTGGTGCGGGCCTTGTTAACATGGCGGGTAAACGCATCGAACGTCATAGCAAAGGAAGGCGATATCAATAAAAAACCCCCTGTCTGCAATAGACAGCGGGTTAGCGAGCACAGCAAATCAACGCACAGGAGGTGCTACGTACGTGCGGGGTGCCCAGTAACCCTGGTACCCCGCCACCAAGCGGCAATGTGTTGGGGGCGTGTATTCATCATGCTATGTATATACGGCATGTCTACAGGGGTTGCAAACGCGGCGGTTGAAAATCGTGTTTGGTGCTTCCTTGTAGAGAGATTATGCCGTTTGAGGGGAGGCTTCGCGTCGGCGGCGCTGGTACATGGCCTCTACAATAAGCATGTGGGGCAGGGTGAGCACGCTGATCAGAATAAAGAGCAGCGCGATCATTTGCTCTTGCGCACCAAACGCCTCATTGACCAGGTAGAGTCCCCCAAGGCCCACAAACGAGATCACCGTAAAGAGAGCGGCCTTGCGGTAGAAATAGCTGACGGTGGCGCTACGTCCGTGCGATTGAAAGAAGCGCAGCACTTCAAGGATGTGACC
>CAZZCI010000269.1:0-1952 GCA_964653015.1 uncultured Rhodothermales bacterium | reverse complement strand
GCCACAATCGGAAGGCCAATCAGCATGATGCCGCGAGAGGTGTAGAGCATGGCATGGCCGGGCGCTGGCAGACCCCAGTACGCCAGATCGGCCTGCCCAAAGTGGTAGATGGTAAGCAGCAGAAAGATCGCTAGGCTCACGATCGGACTGATCAGCCACAGCACGCCATAGCCTGCCATCAAGGCCAGGTATACGGTATAAAACTTTGCCTGATCGCTCCACGACGGCCCCAACCCGTACAGATCGGCAGCTACAATGTGGTCAACGGCGCCATGCGGAATGCCGGTAAGCGCCACCATCACCATAAGCACGACAAAGGCAACCGACCCCAGGGCCAGTCCGCCCCACACCGAAAGCAGAATAGTGGCCAGTGTGCATAAAAGCACTACGCCGTAGATGCGAGGCTTGCGCAGGGCGGTATCATCGGCAGACATAAGCGAGGGTGACGTGTGCAAAAATGATCATCTGTATACATGCACAGCCCCGCATCAAGTGCCCGCTGGAAACAGATGGGATCTAACAATTCCGGAAAAGACACAATGGTATCATGCGAACGATGCTGAACAGACGAGCCCATGTAGCGTTAGCAATGGTTCGAACGATGCATTCATAAATCCCCTCGACCGCTGTGGCTACGGCACAACAAGGAGACGAAGTAGAAATTGAATACATCGGACGGTTTGAGGATGGCACCGTCTTCGACGCATCGGAAGACCAGGGGGCTATTACGTTCACGCTGGGGGGCGATGCAGTCATTGAAGGCTTGCAGGACCTGGTCGAAGGCATGGAGCCGGGCGAAACAAAGGTAGCTGAAGTGCCGCCTGAAAAGGCTTACGGGGCCCGCCGTCCTGACATGGTCAAAGAAATTGACCGTGCTCAGTTTCCAGATGATATGGATCCGGAAGTGGGAACGGCGCTGCGGTTGCGCATGGACAACGGCGAGCGCGTAAGTGCATTTGTTGCGCGCATCACCGAAGATACCGTCACCATTGATGCCAACCATCCCCTGGCGGGCCATACACTCACGTTCGAGGTTAAGCTTAACAAGATTCTGGATCCAGCTGCCTCGACCAGCGATTGATTGCTCTCGCATAATAAACGTGCCGCGGAGACGCGCATTGCCCCGATCAGGCTCCTGCTTTCATGAAGGCAGGGGCTTTTTATGTGGTGGGTATTATGGAGGCGACAGATCAGCTATTAAGGGGCGGTCTGCGTCTATATACGCCACCTGCTACGTCATTTTCAACGCCTCATTCTGCTCGCGTCATGATCAACAGTTACTTTACGCTACGTGCTCTGGTCAACCACTGGCACGACGATCTGGTTGGGTGCCGGGTGCACGATGCCTTTTCGCAGGTCAAGAATGAGTTTTCATTAGCGCTGACTGGCGCCGAATCCGACTGGATGCTCCGGTCGTCGGTACAACGACCGCTGCTTTTTCTGTTTCGTACCGAGGGCATCAGCAAGAAGAAGCGCAATGTAGCCACCCTCTTTCGCGGGGCACGGGGCCGTGTGATAACAGATGTGCGTATTGCGCATCTCGACCGCATGGTCATGCTCGACCTGAACGACGACTCTCGGCTGGTATGGCAACTGTTCGGGGCACGGGCGAATGTGTTCTGGGTGGATGCGCAGGGCCTCATTCAAGACGCGTTTCGCAACGCGGATCGTCTTGTAGGCAGCGAGGCGCCTACCCCACGTGCCGCCCCCATGCCCGACACGCTCGACGACTTCTTGGGGCGGTGGCGTCCCAATCGCAACAAAACGCGACAGGCCATTCAGTCGGCGGTGCCGCTGTTTGGACGCCTGCTTGCGCGGGAGACCGTCTACCGGGCCGATCTTGATCCGACTGCTGATCCGGAGACGGTGAGTGACCAAGAAAAAGAGGCGCTATACACCTCCGCCCAGACGGTGTTGTCTGATTTGCAAACGCCTGCGCCTCGGCTGTACGG
>CAZZCI010000268.1:1182-4054 GCA_964653015.1 uncultured Rhodothermales bacterium | reverse complement strand
CGTCGCGACGCGGAGGGGCCGAAGGTCATGCCGGTTGTACATCGCGACGAGGGGGAGACCAACGATTGACCAACCATTGTGTGACACAGCAATAGCTGCCTCCTTATACAGCCTGACTGATCCCTGCATCTCCTTCATACAGCAAGCCTCATACAGCAAGTACAGCAAGGGCACGCGGCTCGAAAGCGGCGTGCCCTTGTGTGGTACTTTACAATATGCTACTCGTGTGCTACAGCGTGAGCCCCTCTCGACTGTCTTTGAGGACCTGAGCCGATGCATGCAGGCCCTCATACTCTTCGTCGTCGAGAGATGGGGTGACGCGCCCCTCAATGCCGTGGCGTCCAACGACACAGGGAAGACTCAAGCACACATCATGGATTCCGTAGGCCCCCTTGGTGCGCACACTCACCGGCAACACGCTCCGCTGATCTTCGACCACGGCACGCACAATGCGAGCAATAACAACCCCGATCGCTGTATCGGTGTGGCCTTTTCGCTCAATAATTTCGTAGGCCGCATTCCGCGCCTGTTCGAAGATGTCTTGCATGGCTTCTGCATCAAAGTCGTGTTCTAAGATGCCGCCTTCGCGCAGGGGCTGTCCACCAATGGTTGCGTTGCTCCAGATGGGCACTTCCGAATCGCCATGCTCGCCCAGAATATAAGCATGAACCGACCGTGGATCTACGCCGTAGTGCTTGCCGAGGAGCGCCCGGAAGCGAGCTGTATCCAACAGGGTGCCGGTTCCAATAACACGCTCGGCGGGACGGTCTGACAGGTGTTGCGTTACGTAGGTAAGCACGTCCACGGGATTGGTGGCCACCACAAGCATGGCTTCGGGAGCGTGCTTATCCAGATCAGCCACAATCGATTCAAAGATATTGACGTTGCGCTCTAACAGTTCAAGGCGCGTTTCGTCGGGACTTTTTTGGCTGGCCCCTGCCGAAATCACGATCAACTGCGCTTCCGCCATATCAGCGTACGTTCCAGCGCGGGCATTCACATTGCCGACCAGCATTTGCCCGTGCATCAGATCCATGGCGTGCCCCTCGGCCCGCCTATGATCTACATCCAGCAGAATGATTTCACTGGCCAGACGCTGATTAAAGAGCGCATAAGCAGCCGCTTGGCCTACATTGCCGGTGCCTACAATTCCGATAGTGCGACGTTGGATCATGGTAGTGCAAAACAGATCGGGAAAACACAATGTGTATGCCTGTACCTTATGCCGTTGGCAAACGTGCCCCATCTACACAACCACGTTACACACGAAGCGCTTTCGCTCTTGCGCTTTTGCACGTGCTACACACAGCCGAGTGACTTCAACGACAGATTGGGAGGTTACCAGCGACGGTTGCGATGTACCGTGTTGACTACTCGGAGTGTGCAGACGATTCTTATTTTTTGTGGATGCGAAGAGCCGCACATGCTCTTGCTGCCAGGCTCCCAAGCGTCTGTTACCGCCGGCCATTCACTTTGAACTGCCGAACCGACCGAATGGCGTGAGGATCACCGGAAAGCTCAACAGCGCGCTCGACCAGATTGTCGAGTTGTGCATCCGACAGCGGCTCGTTGAGCGCGTTCACGTCGTAGGCAATGCCGTATTCGGGAAAGTCGCAGTGGTTGGAATTGAGATTGCTGGCCCCGGCATCATACACCGAGTCGTCAATCGCCTTCTTCGTGCCCCGCACATCGCTGTGCACTACCGAAAGCGCCCAGTACGGAGGCTCTACGCGGGCTCCGATGGTTTCTTGCGGAGCAAAGACCGTGTCGCGCACCGTAGCGTGCTCGTTGAACATACGCGTGGTGGTGGCAATGCGTGAGGCGATGCGGGGCTGCGCTTCTTGGGTGGCTGCGCCGATATGAGGCGTAGTGACAACTTCCCCCACCTCTGCATAGGGGTTCTCCCACTCTTCGTTACTGCTGCCCGGCTCTTCCGGAAACACATCGATTGCAGCGGCCCGTACGTGACCTTCTTTGATGGCTCGCTTCAAATCATCAGGATCATACAAGAACCCGCGTGCAGCGTTGATGAACCCGCGTGGACTGTTCTCAGGGCGATCCGCAGCCAATCGCTTGAAGTGGTCGTACGTGATCAAGCCTTGGTTGGAGCGCCCTTTCGGGTCTTCAGCCGACACATGCAGCGTCACAAAATCCCCCCTGGCAAACGCCTCTTCGATGCTGTCGCAGGCCGTCCATCCCAGCGCTTCGCCCACCTCGCTGGCCACCTCTGAGGCATCGTAGAAACAGATGTCCATACCAAAGTTGTCGGCCAGCTTGGCGATTTGTTTGCCGATGTTGCCGAGTCCGATAATCGAAAGCGTTTTGCCCAGCAGCTCGTACCGACGCGAGCTCGACTTCGTCCACAAATGCTGGCGTCCCGCTTCATTCGCGGTAAAGATGCGTCGCGCAATCCCGATCATCTCACCAAAGACCATCTCCACGACAGACCGCCCGTTGCTCACCGGGTCGTTCATAACGAGCACGCCTGCCTCGGCACACGCCTGCTTGTCGACCGTGTCGTCGCCGATGCAGCAAAGCATAATCGCGGCCAGGTTGGGCGACGCGGCAAGCACCTCTTCGGTGACCGGAAACTTGCTTCGCTTGTAGAGCAGATCGTGCTGCCCCTCTTCAAGCCGGGCAATGACCGATTCAACATCGGATGTCTCTTCGTCCGGTACGCGCTCGGGCGTAATACCTTGCTCAAGCAGGTAGTCGTCGAGCGACGGGTCGGGCTGCTCCAGGATGATGGCTTTTTGGAAGCGATCGTTCAGAAAGCGAGGACGGACAAGCGTGGGAGATTCCTGCATGAGAAACCGGGATTGTATAGAGGACTCAGCGATCGTATGATCGGTATGTTACGCATCCCGTTGAA
>CAZZCI010000268.1:0-1082 GCA_964653015.1 uncultured Rhodothermales bacterium | reverse complement strand
TCCTTTCCTTTCATGTACGCTCCCGCTCTTATGGCAACGACGTTTGAGACCCTTCGCGACTTGCTTACCCGGCGCATTCTGGTGATGGATGGCGCGATGGGGACGATGATTCAGCGTCACGATCTCTCTGAAGCCGACTTCCGCAACGATCAGGTGGCCGATGTGGAGGGCGACTTGAAAGGCAACAACGATCTACTCTCTCTTACGCGTCCGGATGTCATTCAAGACATCCACCGGCAGTATCTGGCCGCGGGCAGCGACATTATCGAGACGAACACCTTCAGCGCCACCGCCATTGCGCAGGAGGACTATGCGCTGGAGCACCTCGCGTATGAGCTAAACGTGGCAAGCGCCCGGTTGGCCCGCGAAGCCGCAGACGACGCCTCGACCGAAGAAAAGCCCCGGTTCGTAGCCGGCGCCATGGGTCCGACCAACAAGACGCTCTCCGTCTCCCCCGACGTGAACGACCCCGGGTACCGCGCCGCAACCTTTGAGGAGCTGCAGACAGCCTACTACGAGCAGGCTCGCGGACTCGTAGATGGCGGCGTGGACATCCTGCTTGTGGAAACGGTCTTCGATACGTTGAACTGCAAGGCGGCGCTCTACGCCATTCAGCGCCTCTTCGACGACCGCGACCAGCAGTGGCCGGTCATGATTTCGGGGACGATCACCGACATGAGCGGTCGCACGCTCTCGGGACAGACGCCCGAAGCGTTCTACACGTCGGTTATGCACCAACCGCAGCTGCTGAGTGTGGGACTCAACTGCGCGCTTGGCTCCAAGCAGATGCGTCCGTTTATCGAAGAGCTAGCCAACTGCGCGGAGACGTTCACCAGCCTCTATCCGAATGCAGGGCTTCCCAATGAGTTTGGGGGATACGACGAGACGCCCGAGTTTATGGCCGAGCAGCTCGATAGCTACCTAAACGAAGGCTGGCTTAACATTGTGGGCGGATGTTGCGGCACCACACCCGACCACATCGAAGCATTTGTGGATGTGGCTGCTCAGCACGCCCCCCGCGAGCGCCCCGAGCCCTCAACCACGCTGCGCCTGAGCGGACTCGAACCGCTGGTCTTCCGCGA
>CAZZCI010000267.1:0-4071 GCA_964653015.1 uncultured Rhodothermales bacterium | reverse complement strand
ACGTACCGAGAAAACCGCACCCTCTTGTCATTGCGAGCGGAGCGACGCAATCTCATGCCATCAGGCCGGGTGCGGCCGCCCAATCAACGGCATGAGATCGCATTCCAGAGTACTCGGGCTGCGCCCAGCGACGCGTCAGTCGCAAGTCCCCTCCTCGCGATGACAATGTTGGACCATACCATTCAGGTGTGACACAGCAGCAAACGTCTTTCAGCGCATCTCTCTAAGAAACGTTGATTTCAATGCATGGAGTTGGTGGTTCCTGTAATACCAAGATGTTAAGGCATGCATATTGCAAATGCGTAACGAGGGCAGTTTGAACCCAACGAACGGAACAGCGCTCCTGTCGGTTATGCACGTGTATGTATCATACACCCATCATACATAATCCGCATGCGGCATACTTAATACAACGCCAAACTACATGTCGTTGTGGCCGGATGCGAAATCGATGCCGATATCAGTGTCGTCGTTCTGCCCTATCAGGCCGTATTCGAGTATGATTTCATCTTCACAAAAGGCGCTGTTACCTTTTAGCATCCGACCGCGTCTATAACCAAACGACGGTTGACGTACGTCTGTATTCCCCACATTTAGGCAGACGTTTTTCGGATGACTGCACCCTGAGTGTAGGTCCACCCCCCTTTTGCACGCGTTGCTTCTGCTACACGCTTACGAGTTTATATGTCGATATCTGATTCCAACGCTTCCAACGACGCCATGTCGGCGGATGCCCAGCCCTCCACAACCCCGTCTCTTTTCGATAAGTGTCAGCAGTTCTTCGATCCGACGGGCGATTACGCAAAAGCCAAAGCGGCTGATCTGTATCCGTACTTTCGTCCCATTGAGCGCAACGATGGGGCACGAGCCATTATGAACGGCGAAGAGGTCGTGATGGCGGGATCCAACAACTACCTGGGGCTTACCTCCGATCCACGGGTGCAAGAGGCGGCAGCCAACGCCATCAAAACGTACGGCACCGGGTGTACCGGCAGCCGTTTCCTGAACGGCACGCTCGATCTGCATCTGCAGCTTGAAGAGCGTCTGGCCGACTTTATGGAGGCGGAGTCATGCATCCTGTACTCTACAGGTTACATGACCAATATGGGGGTGGTGCAAGCCATTGCCGGAAAAGGCGATCTTATCTTCTCCGATAAAGACAACCACGCCTGCATTGTGGCGGGCACGCAAATGAGCTTTGCCGAAACGCGCCGGTATCGCCACAACGATCTTGACCATCTGGAGCAGATGCTGCAGCGCGAGCATGAGCGCAATCCACAGGCCGGCAAGCTCATCGCCACCGACGGGGTGTTCTCGATGAGTGGCGAAATTGCGCAGGTGCCACGCCTGCTGGACATGGCCCGCACCTACGATGCAGCCCTCATGCTCGACGACGCCCACGCCATCGGTGTGATTGGTCCGAAAGGACAGGGATCGGCGTCCACGTTCGGCTTACTGAAAGACATTGACCTGATTACGGGCACCTTTTCGAAGAGCTTCTCTTCGCTCGGTGGCTTCTGCGTAGGCGATGAAGATGTGATCGAGTACCTGCGCCATGAAAGCTCGCCTCACATCTTCAGCGCGTCGATGCCCCCCGCCAATGTGGCCACGGTGTTGAAGTGCCTCGAAATCTTGCAAGATGAACCTGATCGGCTGGAGCGCCTGTGGGAGATTTCCGACTACATGCGCGAAGGCTTTCGCGATCAGGGCTTCGATGTGTGGGATAGCGAAACGCCCATTATCCCGGTTGTAGTTGGCGATATGGAAACGTGCTTTCGCTTCTGGCGCGACCTGCTTGAAGAGGGCGTCTTCGTAAACGCGGTGGTGCCACCCGCCGTACCGCAAGGCCAGTCGCTGATGCGCACCTCCTACATGGCCACGCACACCGACGAAGATCTCGATCACATTCTTGAGGCCTTCCACACCGTTGGAACCAAGCATGGCGTTATCGGACGCAATGGCGCGCGCTAAAACAGCCGCTACCGCCGCTTGACTTTTCCCATCGTTGATGGCTTCTTTACCACGCGCTGTTGCTGTATTGCAGCAGCGCGTGGTCGTTTTTTGTCCCTCCAGCCCATTGCCGCATGTCCAGTGCCTCCGACATTCAGGTCTACCCCGTAACTGAACGGGCCGATCGAGCCGCGTTTATCGACTGGCCGTACCGGTTTTACCCCGATCGATACCCGCACTGGGTGCCGCCCCTACGTCGTGAGGAAAAAGCTACGCTTGATCCCAGCAAGAACGCGTTCTTTGAGCATGGAGACATGCAGCTTTTTGTAGCGAAAGATGCGAGCGGTTCTGTACATGGACGCGTCGCGGCCATTGTCAATGGGATGCATCTTCAGAAATATGAGGATGCCACGGGATTTTTTGGCTTTTTTGAGGCGGAAAACAACCCGGCGATAGCTCACGCTCTCTTGGATGCCGCAGCAGATTGGCTCCGCGAACAGGGGTTGCAGCACATGCGGGGACCCACCAACCCTTCACTGAACGACGTGTCTGGCCTGCTGGTAGATGGCTTTGACCGGCGTCCGGCAGTGCTGATGCCATACAATCCGCCCTACTACGCTGACCTGCTCATCGAATATGGGTTCGAGCGCGTTATGACCATGTGGGCGTATTATGCTCACAAGCGCTATGCGAAATATGAGCGCCTGCGTCGAGGTGTTAACATCGTAAAGCGGCGTACACCAGGTTTAGAGGTGCGCGCACTCAACCCCGATCGCTTGCAAGAAGAAGCCCGTACCCTGCTCGACATTTACAACGAAGCGTGGTCAGAGAACTGGGGGCACGTGCCCATGACCGAGGCCGAGTTTAACCAGCTCGTCGATGGCCTTAAGCAGATTTATGATCCGCGATTGGTGTACTTTGTCGAGCACGAGGGAACGCCCGTTGCCTTTGCGATCTCCCTGCCCGATATCAACCAGGCGCTACAGCATGTGGATGACGGGCGTCTCTTTCCCACCGGTTGGTGGACGCTACTTACGCGAGGCTACTATGGCATCAGTGAGTTGCGCATGCCGCTTATGGGGATTCGGAAAGCCTATCAAGGCAAAGGGCTCGATGTGCTCATGGTGCTTGAGACCATGGAGCGCGGTCCAGAATATGGGTACTATGGATGCGAAACCAGCTGGGTACTCGACACCAACGAGCGTCTCAAAAACGCGATCGAGTCCATTGGGGCCGTGCGCGACAAAGAGTACGCGCTCTTTGAATACGATTTGTAGGAGGCATCTCCTCTTGCCGGAATCCACTGTGTTCGAATCGTTCTGTACAATTTCTTTATGTCATGCCTGATCGCGCTCGTATCCAGTTTGTCTATTTCGACTTGGATGACACCTTGCTAGACCATCGTGCCGCCGAGCGGGCCGCGTTACGTGATGTATGCACACAGTTCGCCGACCTCTTTGGAGCTTACACGCTGGATACGGTGCACGATACGTATCACCGCATCAATGCTCCATTGTGGACTGCCTACGCGGCAGGAACCATCGATAAGGCGTCCGTGAAGGAAGCGCGGTTTCGGAAGTTATTGAAAGCGCTGGGGCAAGATGTCGAGCCCCACGATCGGGTAAACCGCTACTATCTGGAGCGCTATGCTGCCCACTGGCAGTTTGTACCAGGCGCACAAACCGCCTACACGCAAATCGCCAACGCATACAACGTGGGCATCCTCACAAACGGATTCCAAGAGATACAGATGCGGAAGATGAACAATTTTCCTACACTGCAGCGGGAGGCATCAGTCGTGATTGTGTCGGAGGAAACTGGGCACCTCAAGCCCCATCCGGCGGTTTTTGACCATGCAGCAGCGCGTGCGAACGTTTCGCCAGACTCTATCCTGTATGTAGGCGACTCGTACACCTCTGATGTGGAAGGCAGTGCACAGGCCGGGTGGCATGTGGCGTGGTACGTACCCGACGGAACGGCACATAAACCGGTCCCTAATGGATACTCATTTTCGTCGTGGAGCACTCTACAGAAGCATCTGCTTGGAGTTGTATAGAGAATCAAGCAGAGCAGCAGTTGGACGTAAATGCGGCACCGGAAAACGAGGGACTACGGCAAGAG
>CAZZCI010000266.1:0-4076 GCA_964653015.1 uncultured Rhodothermales bacterium | reverse complement strand
GACCGTCCGAAACTCTGTATCCCAGCCCCCTCCCAAAAAACCTGTCATGGTGAGCGCCCTGACCGCAGGGAAGAAGTGCTTTTAGAGTGCACGCGACGGGCCCAGCCCGGAGCACGTCGAACCATCTCCTCGACGCTCAGCAGGCTCTGATCGATCGAGTGGCCCTGCCCAGTTCGTGGGAGATCTTTACTCACTGCGTTCGTCAGTCGCTTCGCTCGTGTCAGGACTCCGCACCTGCTAGACGCAGTTGCTCCGCTCAAGATGACAACATTAAGACGGAGGTGTTGCAACCCGAAGATTGAGCTGTGACACAGTACTACAACGCCTTATCGATGCGCTCCAGGGCATCTTCGAGGTGGATGCGCGTCATGCGATCGGCCACTCCGTCGTCGAGGGCGTTGGTGATGTCTTCGCGCAGCAGGCGCAACTGATCACGCACGAGCGGACGCATGTCCGACTGGCTGATGTGCAAATCGGCGTTCAACGGCGGATCGTCGTTCGAGCCGACGCGCAGGTTACCAGAAGCCGGGGGCTCCCAGTGCTCCGATTCGGCTTCGTGCAACAGGTAATGCGCCTGCTCCAGGAACGCCCGCTGCAGGTTACGACGGTACGTGTCGATCGACTCACCTTGTTGCACCTCGTTCCACACCGCTATGCGGGCATCGTCGAGCATGTCGGCGGGGCGGTACGTGTCGTCGCCCAGAAACGCCTCGTGCTCAATCAGACGAGCCAGGCGCGCATGATTCAGGAGGCGCTGCACCGCCAGCTCCTGATAGGCGCGGATGCGCTCTACGGCTCCGGCATGCTCAATACGACGCAGCAGATCCATGTCGAGCGCCCACTCGGGGGTGCTCAGCACGTGTTCGTCCAGGAAATTCATGGCCTGCTCCTGGTAGTCGCGCTCGATGGGCGTGTACACCCAGCCTTCTTCACCGTAGCGCTTGTGGTGCGTCCACGATCCGCCGATTGCAGAGGCCGCGTGTTCGGCGTACCGGTTCCACTGTGTCAGATTTTGCAGGTAGTGTGTTTCGAGTTCGTGGTAATCATCACCTTCCTCCAGCACCCAATCCATCAGGCTTTCGGTAGCGGTGCGTAGGTTGCGCATGCCGTACTCGGCAGCCCGGATGGGATCGTTGGAGATGCCTTCGGTCATGCGATATGGATCCCATTCCACATCCATTCCGAACTGGGCTGTGGCCGAGCGATACCAGGGCTCGTCGGCGCGCTCCACAATCCACTCGTTAAGCGTGTCGAACTCTTCTTCGGGCGTAGTGGCCTCGGGAATAGGCCGATAGCCCCACATGATGGCAAACTCATCCCACAGGCCAATCTCGCGCTCGGGCGGTACGTTGTCGCCCGGCTGGGCTACGTAATTGTAGCGCGTACGTCCAACCGACGAGGCCGAGTGCCCCATGCGCTCCACAAACTCGGGGGTGCGGAGCGAATCCACCGGAAAGACGAAGTTGGCGCGTTGGTTGTGCGGTAACCCCATGGCATGGGCCATTTCGTGCGAAATCACATAGCGCAAGGCCTCGCCCAGGTCTTCTTCAGAGAGCTCATTCGTTTGAAAGTCGGGATTGGCGGTGGCCACTTGACTGATGAGCCACCACCGCAGCCGCTCATCCAACCCGTGGTACATGTTCATATGCCCGCGCAGCACCTCGCCGGAACGCGGGTCTACCACATCACCGCCCGCATTGGCCGAGCGCACGGGTGTGGCCACGTATCGGATGACGTTATACCGCGCATCCAGCAGGCTAAACTCCGGATCCTCCTCTTCGGTGGGGGCTACTTTCACATCCAGCGCGTTTTTGAACCCGGCTTTTTCGAAGGCATCTTCCCACTCCATAATGCCTTCTTTGTAGTATGGAATCCATTCCTCGGGGGTCGCGGGGTCGATGTACCAGACGATCGGGTCTTTGGGCTCCACGAGCTCGCCACGCTCAAACGCCTCCATGTCTTTGGGCTCCAGGCGATACCGGCGCAGGTACTGATAGGGCCGCACGCCCTGGAAATCGCGGGAGTAGTCGGTTTGCGTGACCGTGATATACGTGACGCGCTCATCGGCGAGGCGCGGCATCATAGGCTCCTCGGGCAGCAGAATCATCGAGTGGTTGATCTCAAACGAGATTGTGCCACCGCGCGTATTGGAGGGCGGATTGGTGGCGTCGTATGACCGCACAGTGCGAATCTCGATGTTCTCGGGAAAGCTGCGCGTCCACTCCAGCCAGCTGCGGTCGGGAGCGTATCCGCGTACGCCCAGGTTCGAGCGCCGCTGTTCGGGGAACGAAAACGAGGGATGATCGCCCATGTAGAGCTCCGTGACATCAATCACCGATGTGCCCTCTTGCGTAAACTCGACGGGGAAGCTGGCAATGACTGGCGCGAAGTTGGAGTTTTGCACGGCTAGATGCACATTGTCGTCTTCATCGGCGGTGTTGCTGTACGACTGCGTGCGCAGGTAGATGTGTCCGTTGCGCTCCTCCCACTGCACCACCATATTTTGATTGAGCCGTGCCCCGCCGTTGGACACCCCTTCTTGTACTTGCGCATAGCGGCTCATGACAGCCATGTCGCGCCCGAGCATATCGTCGGGGATCTCGAAGAGGATGCGATCGTCAAGCTCATGAACGGTAAACAGGCCGTCATCGGACGATGCAGCGTCGAGGTCGGAAGGCGTGAGGTCTTGCGCTGTGCCCAGCAAGGGAGTGCCGAGCATGAACGCCGTTAGCGCGAGCAAGATGGAGAGCGTACGTATCCGTGCAGCCATAAAAGCGTGGGGGTGGGAAGATGCCTGGATGTAGCGGGTCTCTTAACTACGCCTTCGCAGACACAAAACGCAATCGATTGATAACGCGGGGAAGCAATTCGTAGCACAACCGCGTGTAACGGTTTGACTTTGTATCCGACTGTAACAAAACCGTGCAGACGGTATTTAACGAATGTGCATATTGTCTACCGTTGTCTAAGGGGTCTACTGTGAAGCGAATTATCGCACTTCTCTGTTGCGTATGTGTGGGATGGGGCCCGGTGCAAGTCGCCGATGCGCAGCGCATTGCCAAGTACGGGGCCGACTTTTTAGCGGGGGGCGTGGATGCGCGTGCCCTCGGTATGGGCGGCGCGTATGTAGCCCATGCCGATGAGGTGAGCGCAGGATACTGGAACCCGGCTGGATTAAGCCATCTGACGCATCCGGAAATTTCGTATATGCATGTAGAGCGGTTTGCCGGGGCT
Organism: uncultured Rhodothermales bacterium; assembly: GCA_964653015.1. Classification (GTDB taxonomy): domain Bacteria; phylum Bacteroidota; class Rhodothermia; order Rhodothermales; family Salinibacteraceae; genus Longimonas. Next base: position 842 of record CAZZCI010000266.1, on the reverse strand, counting down.
GTGTCGTTTGACTATGGCGCCGGGGCCATGCCGATTAGCGATCGCTCATCGCTGGGGATTTCGGTGTTTCGCAGCGGGGTCAACGACATTGTAAACACGCTGAATGCGTGGGATCCGGTGCTAAACCAGCCCAAGCCCAACTACGAAAGTCTCATCACCACCTTTTCAGCGGCAGACTGGGCCTTGTTTGCCAGCTATAGCCGCACGCTTAATGAGTCGTGGGCGGTGGGCATCAACTTCAAAGGTATCCGTCGTACCATTGGTGATTTTGCGGATGCGTGGGGCTACAGTGTGGATGTGGGCGCACAGTGGCGATCTGACCGCTACCGACTCGGCGTAACGGTGCAAGACCTATCGACGATGCTGCAGAGCTGGAGCATCAATGAGGCGGCGTTTCAACTGGACGACCGCGACGATGACTTGTCGTTCGGTGAGGTATTCGATCAGGATCTGCCTACCGGAGGCACGGCACTTGTGCTTCCGGTGGTACGCCTGGGATCGGGCGCGGTGTGGCCAGTAGGGAGGCACGCCATCACGCTGGGAGCCGACGTGGATGTCGCGTTTGACGGACAGCAAGCCTTCGCGCCCAACATCGGCGATGTGTCGTTTCATCCGCGCGTAGGCGGCGCGTTCTCGTATGCCGGCGTGGCGGAGCTACGGGCAGGCATCAGTCGCATTCAGACCGGCGAAACCATCGGTCTTGATGTCACGCCCTCAGTTGGAGCCGGACTCACCCTCAACCAGGTGGCTATCGACTTTAGCTTTGGGGATTTTGCCGGCCTCACCGCGCAAGATCTGGGCTACTCTTACCGCATCTCCGCTCGCGTCCGCTTTGAGCCGCC
>CAZZCI010000265.1:2070-4083 GCA_964653015.1 uncultured Rhodothermales bacterium | reverse complement strand
GCCAGCGAGAGGTAGAACAGCCACGGATCCCCCCAGGTGGGCAGGGTGGGATAGGTGGGGAGCATGGCGAGAAGCAGACCCGCCCATATCACGGCGCCAATGAGCACGGGCAGGCGCCACGGCTGGGGCGCACGCGTGGGGTAAATCATCTGCACGGGCACCAGCGTCAGGATGGTAAGCACAATGACCAGTCCCGTCATCAGCCAGGGGCCGGAGGCCGGGTAGGCCACCACAATCAACCCGATGTAGTAGGCTACCAGGTTCCAGTACGACGGAAAGCCGCGAAAGAAGCCGGTGTCCGATTGCTTGGCCTCGGCATGCGAGAAGCCGAACAGACTAGCGATCAGCGCCGCAGCAATCCAGAGCGTAGCCGGTCCCACCAGCCAGTCCATCTGCCACACCACCACGAGCGGGATGAAGACAAACGTGAGGTAGTCGACCAGGTCGTCGAGCGTATGCCCTTCGGTGCTGGATGCGTACGTAAGCACATCCCAGTGGCGGGCCATAGACCCGTCGATCGCATCAATAACAATGGCGGCTCCAAGATACCCAAACACCCAGCGCAAGTCGGGCTCTGCGCTTAGCAGTTCGCCCATGCTAAGTAGCGCCAACACCACCCCGCTGGCCGTAAACACATGCACCGCGTATGCACGTACGCGCCGTGCAATGTAAGTGGGAGATTCGGTGGACGACATGGCGTACCAGCGGGCTACTTCTGCTTAAACACAAGCGTGAGCGGCACGCCATCAAATCCAAACGCCTCGCGCAGCTTGCGTTCGAGATAACGCTTGTAAGATTCGGCAATGCCTTGAGGGTGGTTACAGAAGAACGCAAACACCGGCGGATTGGTGCGTACCTGCGTTACAAACTTGATTTTGACATAGTTGCCGCGATAGGTGGGTGGATGATGCGCCTCAATAGCGGCTTGCATGGCATCATTCAGCGTGCTTGTCTGAATCCGCTTCGCGCGTTCGTCGGCCACCTGTAGCGCGGTGTCGAGCACCTTGTACACGCGCTGCCGCGTAACGGCCGAGGTGAAGACAATAGGCACGTGCGACTGCCGATCCAGAATGCGGTGGAAGTACTCTTCGTATCGCCCGGCGGTCTTGGTGTCTTTCTCGACTAGATCCCACTTATTCACGGCCAGCACCATGCCCTTCTTGTGCTTCTCGGCCTCCCGAAACACACGCACGTCTTGGTTCTCTAGCCCCACGGTCGCATCTACCATGAGCACCGATACATCGGCCTCGCGTATGGCACGCTCGCTGCGCAGGCTGCTGTAGAACTCAATGTTTTCTTTTACCTTCGCCTTTTTGCGGAGGCCCGCCGTGTCGATCAGAACCAACTCGCGGCCCTCGTACTTGACCTGCGAGTGCACCGCATCACGCGTGGTGCCGCTTACCTCGGTCACAATGGAGCGGTCAAACCCGAGCAAGGCATTAACGAACGAGGACTTGCCCACGTTAGGGCGTCCAATGATGGCGATGTGCGTGCGGTCGTCGGACTCCTCTTCGATGGCGTCGGGCAGCGCCTTTACGAGTGCGTCCAGCAGGTCGCCGGTGCCAATGCCGTTGGATGCGCTTACCGGATACAGCTCTTCAAATCCAAGCCCGTACATTTCGTTGGCCGCCCAGCGCCGCTCATCGTTGTCGGCCTTGTTCACAACCAGCAGCACTGGCGTATCCGACCGGCGCAGGCGCTGCGCCATCTCCTGGTCGATATCCGTGATGCCGGTGGTGGCGTCGGTCACAAAGAGCACCACATCGGCATCATCGAGTGCAATGTCTACCTGCTCACGAATGGCGGTTTCGAAACGCTCTGCCGAGTGAGGCACGTAACCGCCCGTATCCACTATGGGAATGGTGCGCCCGTTCCACTCCACCTCGCCATACACCCGGTCGCGCGTAACGCCCGGCTGATCGTCTACGATGGCCCGTTTGCGTCCGGTAAGACGATTAAAAAGGGTGGATTTGCCCACGTTGGGGCGTCCGACAATGGCTACAAGCATACCAA
>CAZZCI010000265.1:0-1970 GCA_964653015.1 uncultured Rhodothermales bacterium | reverse complement strand
TCTTTGCAAACGAACCCATCTTGGAGGTGGTGGCTCCCATCGGCGAGGCACAACTGGTTGAGACGTTTCTGCTGAACCAGATTTCGTACCAGACGGCCTACGCAACCAAAGCCGCTCGCGTAAAGCAGGCCGCCACTGCCGACGGCACCGAACGCCTGGTGGCCGATTTCGGGATGCGCCGCATGCATGGAGTGGATGCCCCGCTCAAAGCAGCGCGGGCCGGGTACATCGCCGGGCTTGATGCGACCTCGAACGTGGCAGCCGGACAGACCTACGGCATTCCGGTTACCGGCACGATGGCACATAGCTACGTGGAGGCCCATCCGCATGAAATGGATGCGTTTGAAGCGTTTTCGGAGCTGTATCCGGATACCATTCTGCTGGTCGATACCTACGATACGCTCGATGGCGTGCGCCGTGTGATCGAATTGGCCGAACAACGTGGCGCGGAGTTCCAGGTGCGTGGCATCCGCCTGGATTCGGGCAACCTCGGGGCCCTTGCGCATGATGCACGTGCACTGCTCGATGAAGCGGGCCTGGAGGAGGTGCAGATTCTCGCAAGCGGCGGCCTCGACGAACACGCCGTTGCCGATCTGGTGCAGAGCGGCGCCCCCCTCGATGGCTTTGGCGTGGGTACCAAACTTGGCACCATCGCCGACCAGCCGTATCTCGATACAGCCTACAAACTATGCGCCTACGACGGCACGCCGCGCATGAAACTGGCTCCCAACAAAAAGAATCTGGTGGGACGTAAGCAGATTTTCCGTCAGACGGATGCGGAGGGACGGCTCCATCGCGACCTTATTGCGTCTGCCGATGAATCGCACGATGGCACTCCGCTGCTGCAGCGTGTGATGCGCAACGGTTTGCGTGTCGACGAGGCGCCCTCGCTGGAGACGCTTCGTACCCGCACGCGGAATAATCTGCACCTCCTTCCTGAACACCTGCACGACCTTTCCTCCACCGATACGCCCTACCCGGTGTCGATCTCCGACCAACTTGAGAAACGGACGGAAGCCACGAAGTCGAAGTTACGCGTCCAGCATCAAACGTCCACGTAATAGATGGCCAGTTCCTGCACGCCAAAAGAATCCGCGCTTTTCATGTAGGCGTTGGCTTTGCTTGTTTCTACCCCTACCATTCATTTTTGTCTACATGGCTGCCTCTCCCGATGCCTCCTCGGCATCATCGTCTTCCAGTTCATTTGGAATGGATGCGTATGAGCCCGATCAGATTGCCGAGCGTGTCGCCACCATCGGCGTTAAGAAGACGCGGTTTGCATTCCACAAAACGCTAATTCTGGGTATAATGGGTGGAGCGTTCATTACGCTGGGTGCCATGTATGAACTCTTTACACTTTCGCACCCCGACATTGATGATGGCGCGGCAGCCCTCGTAGCTCCTCTCTTGTATGCCGTCGGATACATCATTGCGTTTATCTCGGGGGCCGAAGTGTTTACCACTAATAACCTGTCGGTCATGGCCCTTGCGTCAGGGCGCGTTTCGTTGGGGGAGGTTTCACGTAACTGGGCGCTGGTCTTAGCCGCGAACCTTCTTGGCGCTGCAGGCATGACACTGCTGTTCTATCTGTCAGGACTGGCCACGATATTTGATGGGGCAATTATCGAGTCGGCTAAGGTGATTGCAGCGGATAAACTGTCGTACGGCCCGCTCCAAATGGTAATCATTGGCATCTTCGCCAATATGCTTATCTGCTCGGGGCTCTGGCTGGCGATGGCCGGGCGCACCGTGACCGATAAGTTCGTCGCGTTGCTGTTTCCAGTGGCTGCCGTACCGGCTATGAGCCTGCAGCACAGCACCGGCAATATGTTTCAGTTCTTTTTGTCACTTACAACCGAATCGGGATCGGTCGATCTGGAGCTGCCTTCCGAGATCACGCTGTGGGCCGTAACCTCTAATCTTGTACTGGTATCCATCGGCAATATCATTGGCGGCGGGGTGTTCATTGC
>CAZZCI010000264.1:0-4088 GCA_964653015.1 uncultured Rhodothermales bacterium | reverse complement strand
ACAACCCCATGATGTCGTTCTGGATCGTCCCGAAAAAATGGGTGCGCTAGTGGGTACAGATCGTGACGAAATACCATCCGGGCGACCGGTAATTCCAGGTCGGGTGCCGGGCCGATTCAATCCGGTAGGTGCCTTTGAACAGCGTCATTCGTTAGCCTGATATTCGGTGTTACGATCAATACGTGGCACGTGCTCTTTTTGGAATGGGCGGTGTGTGGTGCCGAATCATTATAAATTGCGTGTGCGGGTGTAATGTATACCTTTCCAAACCCAGCATACAAAAGCGGCTGCCTCAACACCGTGAGACAGCCGCTTCTGGTGGCTTTTAGCCATCAACGATTAGGACATGTACTTATACATCCAGGTAGATGTAGTAGCGAAGTACACCTTCCTGTTCACTAGGTACGCCCGCGGTATTATGGAACGTGGTGTAGACAACACGTCCACTGCCCAAGTTAAACGTGATGGCTAGCGGCTCGTCGCCTTCATCGAGTTGTAAGGGTTGCCCGCGCAAGAGCACCTCCGCGTCGCCTTCCAAGTCTACAATGCGCTCCCATCCCCCTGCATCGTAGGTGATCGAGAGTTCATTTTCTTGAAGCCAGTCTTCCAAAGAAGACGAAAGAACCTCTGCATCCAGCGTCTCAGGCGAAGAGTTGCTTGAGAAATCGATTTCATCAGGGAAAAGCGTATCAATGTAGGGAGCCTCTAGGTCAGAGACATACAGTGTGCCTCCCTGGTTTACATATTGCTCCAGAGCTTCCGCACGTTCTTCGCTGTATGAACTGGCACCACAGTTGATGAAGATGATTGCATACTCACTCAAGACATCGGGATCGGACAAATCATCGAGGCTGATTTCTTCAATGTCATCGTTGCCAAGATCTTGAACTACATCCTCAATGCTGTCAAAGGCACCGGGTACGTACCCAAGGGGTTGAACGCTTTCTATACCGATCGGATCGGTAGCTACCACATCTCCCGGAGTGACATTTACGGTGAACGTGGCTTCAAAGGCACCTCGCTTTGCGGCCAGTGTTTGCTCGCCTTCAGGTACACCTTCAAGTGTAAACTCACCGTCGGCATTAGTGGTTGTGGTGGGGCCGTCCATCTGTAGTGCGAAGACCGGACTCAACACGGTGTTCAGACTACGGGGAGCGGCATCAGAAGTGGTTGCAGTGGCGGCATCATCGGTAGCAAGACCAACGGTAGCACCCTGAATAGGCGTCACGCCATCTGCAGCAGTTATGACCCCTTCCACGGTACCTGTTTCATCGGCAGGATCATCACTGTCGCACCCGACTAGGAGCACGGAAGCGGCAAGTAAAGCAGAAAGAAAAACAGTCCAAAATGTTGCGTAACCCTTCATCACGACACTTTATTCTTGTCAGTGGATTGCGAAAAGCTGTGTAGCTTGCTTAAGCTCTCGTATTAGTACATGCGTAAAGAAGGATTGAACCCGGACATATTGAGAGGGTAACGGTTGGATGAGAAAAAGGATCAAGCGGTTCGCTGTCTCCAGCTATAGGATACTGCTGCACTTCTGTATATTTGTATATTTTGGGCCGTCTCCTTTCGAATCAGAATATCCTGATCTTGTGCGGAGAAAGAGTTCAATGCAGGCCGGGCCGTATGTGCTAGACCTGTTCTGAAAGTTTCCTCCGCTATAGGGCGTAAGATACTTCCCTGCGCGCTCAAGGGCTAGATAGCTCAAAAGAAATATATTTACACCTTGTCATCGCGAGGAAGGAGCCTGCGACTGACGCGGCGATCTCATGCCCCCGACCTGGACGGTGCTGCCCGGCTTGATGGCACAAGATTGCACCCTAAAGGCACTTCCTCGCTGCGCTCACAGCGCCGCGTCGCTAGCGCTCCTCGCAATGACATAATCAAAGATACTTTTGTGGGTCTACTTAGCACCAGTCCATACCCATGAAAGACCCGCGGGCCTGCAGGTAGAATGGAGCGGAAACTACCCAGTCTCCTCCAATCATCGGTGAGTTCAGTAGATTAGCTATCCAGATAGATGTAGTAGCGAAGTACGCTCTCTTGCTCTACGTTTTGCCCTACGGTGTTATGGAACGTGGTGTATACCACGCGCCCGCTACCAACGTCAAACGTGATGGCGAGCGGCTCGTCGCCCTCGTCAAGCTGGTTCGGCTGTCCACGCACGAGCACATCGGCATCCCCTTCCAGGCGCAGAATACGCTCCCAAAAGCCAGCGTCGTAGGTAAGCGTAAGCGCATTCAGGCGGATCCAGTCTTGCAAAGACGACGACGTGATCTGCCCCTCAATTTCCTCGGCGACCGACTCGTCAGAGAACGAGATATCGTCGGGGAAGAGAGCTTCGACATAAGGCGCTTCTTTGTCCGAGAGGTAAAGCGTCCCCCCGTCGTTGACGTAATCGTTGAGCACAGCGGCGCGGTCTTCGGTGAACGAATCGCTACCGCAATTAATGAACACGATAGCGTAGTCGTCGAGCAGATCGCGATCGTTGAGGGCCTCAGGGTCAAGTTTATCCACGTCGTCGTTGCCCAGACTGAGAATGACCTCTTCAATGGCGTCATATTCGCCCTGCACGTACCCGAGAGGTTGCACGCTTTCGAGGTCGATCTCGTCAACGGCAACGACGTCGTCTTCTGTCACCGTTGCAGTAAAGGTTGCCTCAAACACGCCGCGCTTTGCGGTAAAGGTGTGCTCTCCGGTTGGAACGTCCTCTAGCGAAAAGAAGCCCTCAGCATTGGTAGTCGTTGTTGGCCCATCCATTTGAATAGCAAAAGAGGGCGGCAGGGCCGTTTCCAACGAGCGGCTTGCGGCATGGGCAGAGGCTTCCGAAGCCGTTGCTTCACGTGCCAGTCCGACAGTGACCCCTTGAATGGGCGTGATGCCATCGGCAGCGGTGACGGTGCCTTCTACCACACCGGTGGGGGGATCTGGATCAGGGTCGCTCAGCCCATCATCGCTGTCGCATCCCAGCACGAGCACGGAGAGCAACAAGAAGCTGGCGAAGAGCACAACACGGGGATGTAGCAAAAGTCGCATAAATACAGTACAGGTTGTGGGTGGGGCGAAAACTGTTCAGAATTAGGCGGGGCAAGGGGCATCAGGATCAATATCGAATTGCCCAACGCCAACAAAGTTGTATATTTTACCAGGTTTATCACGTAAAGAAACGGCTACGTGGTAAAAGCGAACTCTAAGAGGGCATGCGTTCATCGGAATTTGAGCCAGGGGACAGGAACGTCGTATGTGTGGCTAAGTACAGCATGGTCGAACATTCAGACACGCCCCGGTGGGGTGGCGGAGCCTGGTTGAACGCACCGGTCTCGAAAACCGGAGTACCCTCACGGGTACCGGGGGTTCGAATCCCTCCCCCACCGCTTTGTCAAACAGCCGCCTTTCGCATCCGCGAGGGGTGGCTTTTTTGTATTGACGGGGGTCGTGACATACAGGCGGAGCAGGTTATGCAAAAAGACAGAAAGATTCATGCCGTCTTTTGTCCGTAGGCTGATATCGATTGAGGCGTCCGCTATGTTGAAGTCATCCTATCCTTTGATCCAGACTGTTATACGCTATGCCCTCTGAACACACAGTTGCAAATTCGCGCTGCACGATGACTGAAATTGTGTTGCCCAACGACACCAATGGCTTGGGCAATATGATGGGCGGGCGCCTGCTCCATCTCATGGATAAATGTGCAGCGATTTCTGCACAGCGGCACGCTCGCCGTGTGTGCGTTACCGCCTCTGTGGATAACGTGGAGTTTCAGCGCCCCATTCGCGAGGGGAATGTCGTGGTGGTAGAGAGCCAGGTCAACCGCGCATTTCGCACGTCGATGGAAGTGGAACTAAACGTGTGGGTCGAGAACCCGCGCGATGGCACGCACCGAAAGTGTAACCGTGCGTTCTACACGTTCGTTGCACTAAGCGAAGACGGGCATCCCATTAAAGTGCCGCAAGTGGTGCCAGAAACAGAGGAGCAGAAAGAGCGCTTCAAGGCTGCTGGAAAACGCCGCGATGTACGCTTAGTACTGGCGGGGCGGCTCTCGCTCGACGAAGCCAATCACCTGCAAGCCGACATGGTAGAGGCCG
>CAZZCI010000263.1:0-4093 GCA_964653015.1 uncultured Rhodothermales bacterium | reverse complement strand
GAGTCCTTTGGATCATTGATCGGTATGGCACGCATGCTGTATTGTTGATTGTAGCGCCTACTGACTGTGTCACAGGTCAATGTGTGGGTAGTGCGGGATCAATGATCCGGCTATGTTGTCAGGGGAGATCCCGACTCTGCAGCGCTGGGGCGCCTTGGCCGGGATGACTATGAGCGCTGGCAGGTATGCTCTACTCTAGGATTCAGTTGTGACACGGCAGTAAGTGGTGTCACCCGTTGATGTTATGGTGCGGATGCGGTAGTGCTCTGTCACAGGTCAATCTTCGGGTAACACATGTACCCTCTAACGTACCGAGAATAACTCACAATCTTGTCATTGCGAGCGCAGCGACGCGCCCCGACTGCAGGGAGGAAGTGCTCGTTCGCTAGCGCTCACAGCGCCGCGTCGGTCGCAAGCTCCCTCCTCGCGATGACAATATTGGACCCTAACATTCAGGTGTGACACAGTAGTAAGTGTTCTCACACGTCCGCTTTGGGTATGCACTGCCCCGTTAAATGAAGTCATCTTGAGCGAAGTCGAAAGATCTCCCCCGAAATGGGCAAGGCTGTTAGTTGGCCAGTAGCTGCTGAACGCCGATGAGATGGTTCGACTACGGCCTCCTCCGTCAGCCTTCGCTCACCATGACAGGTGTTTTGTTATTATCATCGGGCAGACTGTCACCACTCCCGCCTGAACTCCAACTTTGACACGTGACTTCACTTAGTATATCGGCATTCCGGATAACTACCAACCGTTCATGCTGAACTTAGGCCCTTAATCCATCCTATTCAGGCAGATACAATGCGATTCATCACTCTACTTATAGTCGCCTTTCTTACGTTTCCCGGCACCGTACTCGCACAGAGCACGTTCACGATAGAACTCGAAGGCGGCCCTGCCTGGCAGAGCTCGAATACGGTTGAGGTGCCCAACGACGGCACAGCCACACGCTTTTCGCTTTCAGGACTTGTCGGATCAGGTCCGGCACCGGCAGGCAGGCTCTATGCAACCTGGCATATCAGCGATCGACATAGTACCCGGCTGTTGGTGGCTCCACTCACTCTCACGGAAAGTGGTATCCCGTCGGACGATATCGGATTCGCCGGTGAAACCTACAGTGCCAACGAGTCAACGCAGGCTACCTACCGGTTCAACTCGTACCGGCTAACCTACCGGTATCAGCTTCTTGAGGGTAACCGAACCAATGTATGGGTGGGACTCACTGGGAAAATCCGCGATGCGAAGATCGAGTTAGAGCAGGGGGATACAACATCGTTTGACGACGACCTGGGCGTGCTACCCCTTGCTCATATCGGCGCAGAATGGCGACCGGTTGCTCCCTGGAGCATCCGACTGGATGCAGACGCCCTTGCGGGTGGACCAGGCCGCGCAATTGATGCAGCGCTTACGTTCGGATATGACCTGAACGAACGATGGACGGTAAACGCTGGGTATCGCATTCTTGAAGGCGGCGCTGACGTGGAGCAAGTGTACAACTTCGCCACGCTGCATTACGCTATCGCTGGACTGCGGTGGAGCTTTTAACCAGCCTGTGCAGTTTGTCGAATGCCAATAACCGTGGACGCGTTGCTCGTGCTGCTTCCGTAATTACGACAACAACGTGACGCCTGCTTCTATTTGGAGTCCTTTGGATCATTGATCGGTATGGCACGCATGCTGTATTGTTGATTGTAGCTCGCGCGCTCCTACTGTGTCCAATCCGTTTCGCTTTTTTATAGAAGCCATTGGCCGGGGTCTGGCCCATACTGGGTGGATCCAAACGGCGCATGTGCGCCCCATCGCCGACCTGGCCTGGCCGCGCATCTTGACCGGACTGGCACGCATGTCAAAGGCCACAGCCGATCTGGCCATGATCGGGATGGCCATCGGCGCAGCGGGTATTGCAGGCATCGGATACGGGGTGCCGTACTGGACGCTCGCTTACATGGTGGGAGGCGGCATTGCGGGGGGCACCATTAGCCTGGTATCCCAACGCTTTGGCGCCAACCGGCCGGAAACCATTAGCACGGTGCTTAGCATCAGCACGGTGTACGCACTCGGAGCCACCCTCCCGCTGCTGGCCGTGTTTTGGATGATCCCCGAACCGTTGATCCGGCTCATCGGATCGGGCGAAGAGGCCATCCGCTATGGCACCGACTACCTGCAGATTGCCAGCCTTGCGATGCCCTTTGCTGCACTCAATCTGGTGAGCAGCCGGGCCCTGGTAGGCGCCAACGAAGCGTGGATTCCAATGGTGGTACGTGCTGGGGGAGCACTCGCTAACATCGGATTCAGTGCATTCCTGATTTTTGGACTCGACCTGGGCGTCGTGGGGGCGGCACTCGGTACCGTGATCGGCACCGCCTCGGTCACCGTTGTTTTTGGAATTGGACTGGTGCGCGGGCGTCTGCCAATCGTTGGCAAACTGCCCATCCAATGGCAGCGGGCGGCTCCGCAATGGGATCGAACGCTGTCTCTCGATTTTCTGCGCATCGCATCCCCCCTGGCCCTGCGTAAGCTCACACAAGGCAGCACCCACTTTCCCATGCTGGCCATCGTGTCGATGTTTGGTCCGCAGGTGGTGGCCGCATACGTCGTGGCCATTCGCATGCGCGGCCTCATGAACACACCCGGATGGGGCTTCGGACTGGCCTCAAGCAGTCTGGTGGGGCAAGCGCTCGGGCGCGACGACGAAACGGAGGCCCGCACGGTCGCACAAGACGCGCTTCGCTTCACGATGACCACGTACGCGCTCGTAGCCACAGCAATCTTCATCGGCGCCACTCCGGTCGCCCGGCTGTTCGTAAGTGATCCCGAGGTGGTCGTCCTCACCGCTGCCCTGATCCGCGCCGCCTGCATAAGCGTCGTACTAAAGGGCCTCATGAACGGCGCAATCGGTCCGCTCCGCGCCAGTGGCGATACCACCTGGCCGTTCTACGGGCAACTGGCGGGGCTCGTGTTCTTTTCGCTTCCGCTGGCCTACACTGGGGCTACCACGGCGCTTGCGTTGTGGGGACTGTACCTGGCACTCATCGCCGAAAAGGGTGTACCCGCCGCCGTAGCCTACTATCGCTACCGCACCCAGCGCTGGCTGGCCATTAGCCGTCGGTATCGCACCGGTACGGCGTCGCGTTAAGCCGCCACGCGGTCAAGACGCGGCTCCACGTACGTATCCAACAGATGCTGCCCAATCTGTAGAGAAGCGGTAGCCGCGGGCGAGGCGGCGTTAATGACATTAACCACCCGATCGGTCGCACGAATCAGAAAGTCGTCAACAAGGGTACCGTCGGGGCGCACCGCTTGGGCCCGCACGCCCGCCGGCGAGGGCACCAGATCGTCGGCAGTAATGCCGGGAATGAGATGCTGCGCCGCCTCTACGTAGGTTTGCTTGCTCAGCGACTGCCTCATCTCGTGCAGCCCCATGCGCCAATGCTTGAGGCTAAGCGCCACAAACCCGGGATACGTAATCGTCTCCCACAGCTCGTCGAAGTTAACGTCCGAGAACCGATAGCCCTCACGCGCAAACGCAAGTACCGCACTCGGACCACACTCCACCCGTCCGTCAATCATGCGCGTAAAGTGGACCCCCAGAAACGGAAAGTTCGGGTTGGGAACTGGATAGATCAGATCGGAGCAAACCGAACGGCACTCGGGCACCACCTCGTAGTACTCGCCTCGAAACGGCACAATTTGCGCCCGTGGATCTTGGCCACTCATACGCGCAATCTTGTCGGCATAGAGTCCGGCACAGTTCACGACCAGCGGCGCGCGATACGAATCAGAATTCGTATGGCACACCACCGTGTCGGCCTGCACCTCCATATCGCGCACGGCCGCTCCGGTGTGGATACCGTAGCCATGCTGCTCTACCAGATGCGCCAGCGTACGTGCCATGCCGATGTAATCGACAATGCCTGCACTGGGCACATGCAGCGCCGCCACACCCCGCGTGTAGGGCTCTAGTTCACGCAAGCGCTCCGGACCAATACGTGTCGCCTCGATCTGGTTCTGACGGCCTTTCTCCTGGATGCGCTCCAGCTCGGGCACCTCGTCTTCAGTTGCGGCCACAATCACTTTGCCGCAGATCTCATAA
>CAZZCI010000262.1:2198-4128 GCA_964653015.1 uncultured Rhodothermales bacterium | reverse complement strand
CATACCCTTGCTCTATCATTGAGGTCTTACAACCCTTTACTCAAACGCATACCGGATAAGACGCGTGGCGATTTCAGTGCCATTCTCGCTTGTTGGATCAAGCGACCCGAACAGATTCCTACCATCTGCATGGACGATGAACATGCTATCCGGGATGTCCACCGTCATCAACAACTCATCGTCTTCTGCACTGAAGAGATGCATACGCTGCCCTTCAATATCTTGACCATCCGGCTTATAGCTTACGATTCCGTAGGTCATGTCCGTGACAGCGTGTACATCTATGGGATGCCATGATGCACTCCACCACTCCGCATGCTCATCCGTGTAATCATAGGGGTTCAAGCCATCAGGAAAGGCTGGGACCTCTGGCAAGTCCTGGAGATCGTCTACCTGTGCAGCTACTGACAGATCATCCTCATAAAAATGAATCGCGTCTGTGGCTGGGGTAACCACCGCAAGCAGGCTGTCTCCCAGTGAGGTCATCCCCCCAAGGTTAAAACGTGCTGCAAATGTTTGGTAGTCGCTACCTGAAGGTTCGAGCGTTTCGCTGACCATGTCCCCCTCCAGGGTGTACTTCGTAAGCAAGTAGTCGCCCGTGCTTGACAGGGTGTAGAGATGATCTCCCATAATCATCATGTCGACCACCTCATTAGAGAGACTAAACCGGCGTTCAAAGGCGTATCCATCCTCGCCCTGGGAGAAGACACTTATTCTGTACCCTGCCACATCGTATCCATACACGTTTCCTGCTTCATCGGCTGCAATGTAGGCGAGATACTCAAACTCACCCGGCCCTTCACCACTTTCCCCAATCGTCTGCTTCAACGTTCCATCTTTTTCCCGGAGCACAATCCGTGCACTTCCGCCATCAGGCATTGCAATCAGAGAGTCGTTGACGACAGCAAGGGCACGAACGCTGCTCTGTGGGACGAGGCTATCAGGCATCGTCAATTCGGTGCTATCCTGAACCGAAAACGCTGTATCCCATGAAGATATGGAAGCGTCTTGCTCCGCACATGCGATCAAAGAGAATATAATGATTGCATAGAGAGGTAGCTTTTTTGCCATAAACCCTTGTCTTATATAAATTAGAAAAGGAATTTTGACTACACGTGGTTCTTCGTTGCGATGTGCCACGGGCATGATCTATACAGCTTTTCCGCGTCCCGACAAAGGCCCCTTAAAACTGAACCGTCGTTCGCAGCCCGGCTTCAAATCCGCTGAAGTCGCCCAGGGTATAAGAGACGTTCGGGGTGATGCGTACCGGGTCGAACCGGAAGCGCGGCGTGGCCTGCACACGGGCAACGGTTGTGGCATCGAAGCGGGTGGTTTCCGCATAGTGATGCACGTCAACGCGTCCGCCTAAGTGCACGCGTGATGAGGCCCGAGCGGTGTATCCAACGGCCATGCTCATCACGGATGGAAGCACCTGTTGCCCGACGGGCTCGCCTTCATCGAAGCCGTCTTGCGTGAGCAACACCGGCACGAATCGGCTTTCGGGCCAGTTCTCGTAGCGCGCCTGAATGCGCAACGCATGGTAGGTGGGTGCCCACTGGTACTGCGCCCGTGCTGAGACGTTATAGCGCGCCTCAAACCGATCCAAGTCGCCCTCGGTATCCGTGCCAAAGTACGTCCCCGACAGATCGAGCGCCAGCGTAGAAATGTCGTTCAGCCGGTAGTCGATGCCCAGCGAGAGTTCTCCTTCGTTCCCGGGCACATAGTCTTCGGCGCTGTTCGCGGTAGGTCGATATCCCCCCTGATAGCGCGCTGATACCCCCAGTCCGAGACTCATTCGGTCGCTCATGACCTGCACCCATGTGATCCCAGGCGCCACCATCCACCCTTGTCCTAAGACTGGCACAGCAAAACGGTACGGACGCTGACTGGTGAGCACGGTGGTTGCAAACGCATCGGATGTAAGCTCTTG
>CAZZCI010000262.1:0-2098 GCA_964653015.1 uncultured Rhodothermales bacterium | reverse complement strand
TCAATGGGCCGATCGGACGTGCCGAGGCCCAGGTCGGGCGATTGGGCATGTGCGGCAGGGCCTTTTGCTCCCACGAAAAGCGCGATGCACACAAGGCCCGTCGCTACCCACTGGAGCAGCGACCCCGTAGCCGATTCAGTAAAGGAAAAGCCGAATCCGTTCATAGCACACTATCAGCAAACAGGAAGATGAAGAAGGCCTAGCGCACCACGGTGACCTTGCGCGATTCGGTGAAGTCCCCGGTGCGCAGGCGGATGAAGTACACCCCGCTGGCCACACGCTGTCCGCCGTCGGTGCGTCCATCCCACCGGACGGTGTGGAATCCCGCGTCTTGGTCGGTATCCACCAGGCGCCGGACGCGCTGGCCCAAGATGTTATAAATGTCGATATCCACCGATCCCGATGCCCCCAGTTCGTACTCAATGGTCGTTTCCTCGGTCATCGGATTCGGGTAATTGACGTGCAACTCGTTCTCATACGCCTCTAGAGGGATGCCGTCGGCCTCTTGTTCAGCGTAGGTCTCCGTTCCCACCACAACGCGATACGTGCGTGTCGTTGTGCCACTGGGGAGTTCCACATCGAAGCCCTGATTTTGAAGCGCGATAGGCGCTTCGGCCTCTGGATCGAACACGTACATCTCGAAGTCGGAAGGCAGCGCCCCCTGCTCGTGCAGCCGCACACGCACCGTTTGATCAGTCTGGAAGGCTCCGCCGGAGGTCGCCGATACCTCAACGTCCCACGCATACCCATCAGTGGGCCGCTGGACGTGATGTGCGGCGTATTTCGCCTCATCCTCTACAATACGCACCTGCACATGCGGATCAACCGGCGGGGCAGCGGCAAAGGTTGTCGGGGTATCGGTCGCCCCGCGGTCAAACCCAAAGAAGGTCTGCGTATGGCGAAGGCCAGCCTCCTCCATGTCTGCCGTCATTTGCACGGTGTAATCGGTCGTCTCAGCAGGATCAAGCGACGTCTGCGCAACAGCCGCAGGCGTCTCGTCTTCGGCGGTTGCGTCAATGGGCGGAATACTGAGTGTAACCGGGCTTGTATCGCTGTTGAACACGAAGTAGCCTTGCCACGGTACGAGTTGCTCCTGATTGTAGACATATTCGGGAGGTCCATCCTCCCCTGCAGCGTCGGTAAAGGCTACCGGGTGCTCTACGGATTCGGGCGCATCCACATCGCTCCAGTTCACGGCAAACCCAAACGGGGTGCTGACCTGGTTCCACCCTGGTTGCAGCACGTGTTCGTGCGGCCCGTCGGCTTCCACGGACTGTCCCCCTGGCACCTCAAAGCCTTCGCCCGACCGGGTGATGAGCCACGCTGCATTGCCCCGCTCCACGTCGTCCACCTCCGGAAACTCGGCGTAGGATTCTTCATCGGCCTGCCACTGAAAGAAGCGCCATTCGTCGGGATCGTATGCGCCGTACGTATCCTCCAGGACATCACCGAGCGAGTTGTCGTTTAACTGAACGGGAAGAGAGACCATGCGGTATTGCTCGGACGCAAATTCGCCTCCGGCAGCAACAGACGGTACGCCCACTTGCACATGGAGCGGTGCATTGCTGGCACGTTCAGCCGTGGCTTCGGGAAAGACAACAGAACCCGTTACATCATTGAGTGCAACAAAGACATCGATCCCTTGCGTCGTTACGAGTTCCTGCGGCACCGTGCCGGTCCATTCGTCCTCTCCTTCTTCGGTAAGCGCGACCGATTCGTACGTGGTTGTTCCCGCAGGACGCACCTGTAGTTCTTGCACGCCTTCCGCTTCAAAGTTGCCAGAAACCGAGACCGTCACGTCAGCGGCTTCGCCCGCAATCGCGTCATCGGCAGCAACATCAACGGCAACTGCTTTCGCTTCCAGGTCAAATATCGAGATCACCTCCCCATCAGCAGTGGCTGTCAGGGTTGTCGTTTGCGTGCCGGCCTCTTGCGGCGTAAAGGCCAAGGTAAAGGGCTGGGAATCGCCGGGCTGCAGCGGGCCATCTGCGCCTTCATCGATCAGCGTGAAGTGTTCGTCGGACTCTAGCGCTCCACTCAGTTCAGGGACGACTGACGAGCCGGTGTTTTCCACCACCACTTGCTGCTCAATACCCTC
>CAZZCI010000261.1:0-4149 GCA_964653015.1 uncultured Rhodothermales bacterium | reverse complement strand
ACGGTGGGTATTAAAAAGGCAATACTTTAAGGTAAGCAAATAAACAATAGGAGTCAATAAATTGTGCACAATGATAAAACATAAGTCATTGAATATGAAGAACGCAGAAGAGGTGTTACTTCGTATAAATGCCTGGTTGGTCCGTGCCATGCCAAAGTCGGTTGCAGCCCTATATTCGGAAGGGCTTTTCTCGTTTACATCGGCCCGAAACACGAAATACCTTCACACACAACACGTACCGATTCCGGCAGCGCATCCGTATGTTATCATGCTGTGCATGTTCGTTTCACTCGTACTTCCTGCCGTACCATGGCTGACGCCGACCGATCTGCTCTCATTACCGCCGACACGCACGGGTCTCGCACCCACACCTGCGGGGCTCTCCGCCCCAATCACGAAGGCCATACCGTGGTCTTGAAGGGATGGGTTGATACACGCCGCGACCTTGGTGGGCTTGTCTTTATCGATTTGCGTGACCGCTATGGTCTTACACAGATCGTCTTCAATCCGCAGACCAACGAAGCGGCCTACGAAGCCGCCCAGCAGTTGCGTAGCGAGGATGTCATTTCGGTGCGCGGCACAGTGCGGGTGCGTGACGATCAATCTGTGAACCCCAACATGCCTACCGGACAGATTGAGGTGCAAGGCGATGAACTGGCTGTGCTCAACGTGAGCGATACACCGCCCTTTGTCGTATCCACCCAGGACGAGACCCGCGTCGATGCCAACGAAGATTTGCGGCTGAAGTACCGCTATCTCGACCTGCGACGCCCCGCGCTGCAGCGCAACCTGGAGCTGCGCCATCGCTTCTACCAAACCACGCGCCGCTTCTTCGACCAGCACGACTTTCTGGAGGTCGAAACGCCGGTGCTCATGAAGTCCACCCCCGAGGGAGCGCGTGACTTTCTCGTCCCCAGCCGCCTACACCCCGGCCACTTCTACGCGCTCCCCCAGAGTCCGCAGACGTACAAGCAGATCCTGATGGTGTCGGGTCTCGACCGCTACGTGCAGATCGTGAAGTGCTTCCGCGATGAGGACTTGCGCGCCGACCGCCAGCCCGAGTTTACACAGGTGGATGTGGAGATGACCTTTGCCACCGAGGAGGAGGTGTACGACCTGATGGAGGGCCTCATGACCGACCTCTGGGCCGATCTAAAGGATACGGAACTGGATACGCCCTTCCCGCGCATGACCTACGACGAAGCCATGCGCACCTACGGCTCCGACAAGCCCGACGTACGCTTCGACCTGAAGCTGCAGGATGTGAGCGACTCGTTTGCAGGCTGCGGCTTCCGCGTCTTTGATTCGATTATTGACGATGGCGGACGCATCATGGCGCTTCCTGTGCCCGGCGAAGGCGACCGTGGACGCGGGGCGATGGACCGTCTCACGGACTATGTCACCGACACCATTGGCGCGGCAGGGCTCATCTACATCCAGCAGGGCGAAGATGAAGATGCGCCGTCGTGCAACGTGAGCACCAACGCCATCCCGCAAGAGAACGTGGAGAAAGCGTTTGCTGCTGCCGGGGCCTCGCAGGGTGATCTGGTGCTGCTCATGGCCGGACCGACGCCTACGGTGTACGAGCAGGCGGGCGACCTCCGCCTCTACATGGCCGATGATCTGGGACTGCGCCCTGCCCCCGGCGAAGGCCCGGATCGTTTTCTGTGGGTTACCGACTTCCCGCTGCTCGAATGGGATGACGAAGCGCAACGCTATGCTCCCATGCACCATCCGTTTACCGCCCCCAAAGACGAGCACCTCGATCGCCTCGACGACGACCCCGGCGCGGTGGAGGCGCGCGCCTACGACCTCGTGCTGAACGGTCATGAGATTGGCGGCGGCTCTATCCGTATCCACAACCGCGAGATGCAGGCCCGCATGTTCGACGTGCTTGGCATTGATGCGGAAGAAGCCGAGCAGCGGTTCGGATTCCTGCTAGACGCGTTCCGCTACGGCGCTCCGCCCCACGGCGGCATCGCGCTGGGGCTCGACCGTCTGATCATGCTCATTGCCGGCGCCTCGTCGCTGCGTGAGGTCATTGCCTTTCCGAAGACACAGAGCGCCAAAGAGCCGATGGTCCAATCGCCCGACACGGTTGACGACGACCAACTCGATGCGCTCCACATCGATACGGTGGTGCCCAACGAGGATCTGGCGTAGTGGTGTGGATGCGGGCAAGAACGAACACGATATGGATGAATCCAAGATCTCCCACCTTCATCCGTCAGACGTACGGGCGCTGATGCGACTGCTCAACGACGCGGTTGTGGGGGGAACGGATGTGACCGAGGCGGTGCATGCCGCGTTGGTGCAGGGTATGGGACTGCCTGCACGGGCGGAGGATCGGATGGGCGGCATCTCTGGATTCGTGTATCGCACCGTTCGTGGCATAACAAAGGGCGTATCACGCAGTGCCGACTGGGCGTTAGACCGCACCGAGCCGTTGTTGCGTGAGCGTCCAACATCGCGGCAGCGAGAGGCGGTCGTGGCCATCCTCAACGGCGTACTTGGCGACTATCTAACGGCCACCGGCAATCCGCTGGCAACGCCCATGACCTTCCGGCGTCGGGGAGAATCCCTTGCGTTGCACAGCCATCGGTTGGCCGATGCCCTGCCCGATGCCACCTCGTACCCCATCATCTGGATCCACGGACTGTGCATGCACGATGGGCAGTGGACACGCCACGGGCACAACCATCCCAGTGCTGCCGAGCGCGATCTGCCCGCCACCGCTCTTTTTGTCCGCTACAACACCGGATTGCACATTTCGACGAACGGGCAGACGCTGGCTACGTTGATGGAGCGGCTTCTTGAGGCGTGGCCCCGTCCCGTTGAGCGGCTTGCCATTGTAGGGCATAGTATGGGCGGGCTTGTGGCGCGCAGTGCAGCACACTATGCGATGAAGCAGGGCCTGCATTGGCCCGAGCAGCTTACCACGCTTGCGTGCCTTGGGTCGCCGCATCATGGAGCTCCATTGGAGCGTGGGGGTGGGTGGATCGACTATCTGCTGGGCGCCTCCTCCGTATCGGCACCGCTGGCCCGGTTGGGACAGATTCGCAGCGATGGCATCACCGACCTGCGCTATGGCTACCTGCGCGATGCCGACTGGCAGCACCCAGATGCCGATCAACCGGGGGTGGATACACGGAATCCTGTGCCGTGGCCCTCTGGCGTTGCCCCCTACCTGATGGCTGCAAGCACGGGGGCGCGTCGGGGGGATGTGAAAGATCGTCTCATCGGTGATGGTTTGGTGCCCCTCGACAGCGCACTCGGGCGACATCCCGACCCGGATCTGGCGCTTCACGTACCCCCATCCCAGCAGTGGGTTGGATACGAGATGAACCACTTCGACTTGCTTAGCGACTACACGGTGTACCGTGCTCTGCGTACGCACTTGGTGCAAACAACTCGAACGACCTGACAGGTCGTGGAAATCCTGCCAGGTCGTTTGCGGGCTCGTTACCCATGGAGCCGCTGCGCCACGTAGTGCCATACAAGTCCTGCAGCGATCAGCGCCAGGCCGCTTCCCCAGATGACAGGCTCGACCCAGAATGCCAGTCCCAGGCAGCCAAGCAGGCCGCCCCACGCCACCACAGGCGGATAGAGCCGGTCTGTCGCTGAGAGTTGCAGTGCGGAAAGGTTGGTCAGCGCGTAGTAGATAAGCACGGTGAACGCGCTGAACGTCCAGGTGGTGCGCACATCGCCAATCAGCGCCAGCCCGAAGATGAGGGCTCCGATAGCGAGTGTGGCTACGGTAGGCGTAGTGTGGGCTGCGTTGAGGCGGGTGGTGGCCGCGGGCATATCGCCGCGGCGGCCCATCGCCAGGAGCACGCGCGAAAGGCCCAGCAGCAGGTTCAGCAGCACGCCAAGCATGGCCGTGCACGCTCCAATCGTGATGATCGCGGTGCCGCCCGGCAGCGCCAGTGCCTGCACGGCTGCTTCGAGTGGAGATGCGGCATCGGTTGCAGCGCCGAGCCCATCAGCTCCAATCGCAGCCACGCCGGTAGCGGCCACGCCGATGTACAGCAGCGTGACCACCACCATCGTAATCACAATGGCACGGGGAATGGTACGGCGCGGATTCTGCACCTCTTCGCCCAGGGTGGCAATGCGTCCGTATCCCGTAAAGGCCACGAACATGAGGGC
>CAZZCI010000260.1:0-4150 GCA_964653015.1 uncultured Rhodothermales bacterium | reverse complement strand
CTATAGCGGCGATTTTGACGGCCCAGACACGCAGCGTGTTATCAATGCGGCACTGCGGATGTACAACGATGTTATCCTGCAGGCTGCGCTCGACCACGCGTGTCCGGTCATCGATTTGCGGCGTGTGTGCACGGAATCGACGGACTTCACGCAGCAGATTGAGCCAACTGCGCAAGGAGGTAAGAAGATTGCGGATGCGATCTATCAGGCGCACCACTACGACTCTGATTTCACCGCTCCGGTTGGTCCGGTAGGTAGGTGGTGATGTGTGGAGAGGAGCTCTGCTCTACCTGACAATCCGCCGAACACCCGTACGTGATTAGCGATGCGCCGCAGATCGCCGAGTACGCAAGCGGTCCCCGGCTATGGATTGTACTCACATCGCGCCGCCTAGCCCGGAGAAGAGTAGATACAATGCTGGTCACCGCATCAAGATATCAAAGTGCCGGCACGCTTTGGGATTGCTAAACACGGCCTGCTGGACCGCAAGCGGCGACGTTTTCACAAGCCGACGAAGTGCAGGCAGTGGCGTGTTCGGATTGCGTGCTGCAGCGCATTTCACCGACGTGTCCGCATCTTCGGTCAGCCGGTCCAAGATATCTGGGTGGGTGCTCGACGCTTGTGCCAGGCGCTCCCGGATGTAAGGTCCTGCTTCACACAGGCGCTGCTGTTCAGCTTTCGTAAGCGGCTTGGACGAGTCGGTAGTCGATGGATATGCTGGATCAATCCCAGAGCGTCGCAAAAGCGTAATCAGCTCCGATGGGGCATGGGGATGGGCCTGTACCGCCCGGCGCACGTCAGCATTGGCATCGCCCAGCAGTTGCGGTAAGAGAGGCGCTGGCGTGGAAGCATGGCGAGCCACCGCAGCCCGGACCGAGGCGTCTTCGTGCGTAGCTAACGCCTGCAGCACATCAGCGGGGCACGCAGGATGCATGGCCAGGGCGCAAGCAAGCTCACCTGCAGGTTGAGTAATGGAATCATCCGCAATACGACGAAGCGCAGCAGCCGGCGTGTTCGGATGACGCGCTACGAGCAAGTGTGTCTCGCGTGAGAGATAATCGTGGCGCATGATCACCAGAATCCAGCTGGTAGGCAGCGCTTCCTCCTGCAACAGTGGATCGATGGCATCATACGGCAAGGTATCCAACAGCGCCGGATCGGCAGCGATATGCACTCGCATTGCGGGATTATTGATCACCTCAGCCGGGTAATCGATCGCAAGGTTCAGGAGGACATCCGGAGGCGTACCCGGGTTGCATGCCACCTGCTCACGCACACGCGGGTTCATGTCTCGCGACAGGGTGCGCAGGTCTTCAGAGGCAGCTGTGCTATCCGTTGCGACAGCCATGCGATCTTCGATGAAGTCAACTGTTGATATTGACATAGGAGAATAGGGGATCAGGTCATTGCGGGATCAGGCTGTTGGGGTGATGAACGGGATAGCGTTACCAAACGGAAAGTCGGCGGCGGCGCGCTGTCCGGGCTGGTGAACCCAGAGCACCGGATAGGGCGGCGGGTCGTCGGGAAACGTGCCGTATCCGTCGGTGAAGCAGACCAGCACCGGCGAACGGGCCATCATGTCTTCCTCAGCTTCTATGGCGTCAAACAGCGGCACAAACGAAGTACCACCCCCACCGTGAGGCGGTGGCAGATCCGCCAGACTGGTTTGCGACGACAGTTCGTAGGGACCGTAGGCTTGCACATCCATATAAAACAATTGCCCTTGAATGTGCGGGTAGCTTTGTAGAATGTGCTGCACCTCGCCCATAAACTGTGCCAGGTCTTTATCCGGAATGGACGCGCTTGTGTCCACGCCTACGTAAATCTGAAGAGACTGTCCGGTGAGGGTCTTGAGGTAAAGCCCCCGGTGGATCTGACGCCGGTCGAAGTGCTCGAAGTCCACGGGGGTACGCACCAGAAACCGCCACAGCACATCGCGCCAACTGACGTATGGCTCGGTGGCCGCCTCCACGCAGCGCTGCAATCCAGCAGGTAGATCTCCGTGCGTTTTCATGCGCTGCATTTCGGCAGCCCGGCGCACGACCTGACGCCAGTGGCTTTGCACAGACTGGGCATTGGAGGATGTGAACGAGGCGTCTGCGTCCAGGTCGTGCCATTGCTCCGGAAGCGATGGCAGGGAACTCAAAGATGCTGCATCGGCTTCGCGCTGGAGGCATGCGTAGATCTCTTCTACGCTGAACGATGTCCACGCAGGACGGTCTTCGGGGAGATACACCCTTCCTTCAGGCAAAACAAAGCCCTGTTTTTCCACGATATCGTTCACCACCATATCGGCAGCGATATTCCACAGCAGACGGTCGCGTTTCTCGCGTCGGGGCAGGTGGCACAGCGCCAGATGCAGCACCTCGTGAACGAGCAGCCCCATGAGCGCCTCTTGAGAAAGCGTTGCCACCGTGTCGGGATTGAACAGGAGAGCCGTGCCATCGGTGGCAGCAAGGGGGATGTCCGGATCCCAACGGATGGGGGCTTCGAGTAGTAGCGTACCAAAAAACGGCGACCGGCTCCGGATGACAATGCGGGCATTGCTGATGCGCTCTTCAAGAGAAGCGGAACGTGTAGACATAGCGCAGAGGGAAGTTATATCGAAGAGCCGATGTGTGCTGCACAGGGCCTACCATTAGACACAAGCCATGGCGACCGCTTCCATCTGACCAAGGAAGGGATCAAAGCGTTCGTCGTTGCTGATGCGACGCACAAACGCCCCAAGCTCTCCGGTATCGCGCAAGCGTTCAACCGTGTGGCTAAAGAACAGCTGGGTGTACTCGTTAGGGGCATGGGCCAAAAGCCACCGACTGGCGTGATAGGCTGCTGCTGCGGTATCCGCCCGTACGCTCAATCCGATTGTAGCCGCGTAGCGCCGAGACGCCTCTTCGGGAAACGCGATGTCGGCTCCGCTGCCACTAAGCACTGCCTCCAAATCAGGCAGGTCGGCATACACATCCAGGTAGGCATAGAACTCGCCAGCGGCCCCATCGCCCACCGCCGCTGCGATATTGAGTCCAGCTGTATGCAAGGCCGACGCCATCTCCCAGGAGCGGGGCGAGGGCCAGGCGGGTTCGTGTTTGTTCATTTTGAACAGCAACTCCGGACGAAACGCCAGAAACGCCTGAATCTGCTCATGCAGGTTGTTCTGCACAGCGTAGGTTTGAAACGAGTCGTAGTCGGGATCGACCGTCAGGTGCACGAACCGGTTGGCCAGCGGAGCCGGCATTTCGTAGACCGCGGCCCGATCTTCTTTGCGGTTACCGGCGGACCAGATAAACCACCCCTCGGGCACCGTGTAGGTGCCGACCTTGCGATCCAGGATGAGCTGCTGGGCAATGCCCTGTACGGCGGGAGCGGCCATGTTGAGCTCATCCAGAAAGAGGATACCGCGCCCCGATCGTGGAAGAAACTCGGGCGGATACCACATGGCGATCTCCTCGTCGGGCTGAGGCACCGGCAGTCCGCGCAGATCCGATGGCGCAAGCTGGCTCAGGCGCAAGTCGTTCTGGATGAGCGTTCGTAGATAGGTCGTCAGCACGTTAGGGGTCATGGATAGGTTGCGGGTTGGGACCGGAAAAGTGCAATGCGTACACTGCCTCTGAAAACGAGGCGGACATTGAGTGTCCGTAGGTACTATTCGGATTATTGAGGGGCGGTCATAGAATCGCGATCATAGAATGTACCAGGGAAGGCTACAGCACATCGCTAACGCACCTCACCTCTGCCGCAATGAAACGTTTGCGCCGTAGAAGGATGTGCTTGGCCCATAAGCTTGTTCATCGGTCCGCCTTTGTTATGGCTTGCAAACGCGCGTTCGGGTTGTGCATGCTTCTGTCATTCGCTCTTCTTGCGGTCGGCTGTACCTCCACACAGCATATTCAGGTGGATATGCGGGGTGAAGCGCCCTCCGACACTACCCTCCAGGACCAGGCAGACGGCCAGACAAACGGTATGCCTGCAAACGGGCAGTCGGTGCGCGATGTGCAGGATGACCTGGCAGATCGAACGGCACGCATCAGTTTGCAGGATGGGCGTTTTGTGGAGTCGGCCCGGGGGCTTCGGTTAACAAGCGATAGCCTGTCGTTCATCGCGGGCGAGGATCAGCAGCGGCGTGCCGTTTCTGTGCGCGACGTGGAGACGGTTA
>CAZZCI010000259.1:0-4162 GCA_964653015.1 uncultured Rhodothermales bacterium | reverse complement strand
ACATTCGTGCACATTCGCCCGCACACCGCCTCTGTGCTTTTGCACACTTCGGGTACGAAAAGCGAGAGTTGTTTCTTATCGCCTCTTACTGCTCCCCTCAAGTTATGGAAGATACCCATCTGGTTCAGGTCGAAGTCGGCGGCATTCAGCAATTCATTTTTGAAGGCAGTCGGCTGCGTGAGTGGCGCGGAGCCAGTGCGCTCCTCGACAAAGCCGAGCGTGTTGATGTGAAGCAAGCCCTTGCCGACGCGGGGCTCGACCCTGATCGCACAGTGCTTCGTCAAGGGGGAGGGGTTGTTGTAGTGCACGTGCCCGAAGATACTGACCCTTCAGCCGTACAGCGTGTCATAGAGCGAGCCTACAAGCAGGCCGCTCCCGGTGCCCAGGTATATAGTGCCCAGGCGCCTCTTCACGACGATGTGCAACGGACGCTCGCCACGCTCACGTTCCAAGTTGAGCGCAACCGGGGACAAGCCCTTCAGGTGGATGCCGATGTATCGCTGCTTGGCCCTATGGCTCGTCCTTGCGACAGTTGCGGAAAGCGTCCTGCTGAAGAAACCTCAGAAATCGGCGACGACGGACGGCTTCTCTGTGGCGTGTGCGCGCACAAAGGCCAGCACGGCGGACGCGTTCGTCGTGGTGAGGCTAACGAGAGCGTTCTCGACCGCTTTCGCCGGTATCTTCATAGCGTAGATCACCGCACCGAGGTTCTCCCCGAATCGCTACGTAAGGCGTTGCCCGATGACTTCAATGCAATTGCCGAAGCCGGAAACGGCTCTCTCGCTCTCATCCAGGCCGACGGAAACAGCCTCGGTAAAACGGTGCAGAAACTGACTTCACTGCCTCAATACGAAGCGCTTTCGGAGGGCATTGCAGGAGCCGTAGAGCGAGCCCTATTCGATACGCTGGCCGAGTACGGTCCACGCAAGGGCGTGCTGCCGTGGGAGATTCTGTTTCTTGGAGGCGATGACATCCTGATAGCAACGGCAGACGACATTGCGCTGGAAGTCGTTTCAACACTGGTCAAGCGCATCGAGTCGACGACAAAAGACGTGTTCGACGGGGAAGATCTCAAAGCGCTTAACCGGTCGCATCTTTCAATGGGCGTGGGTCTGGTCGTCTCCGATGCCCACATCCCTATTTCCGTGCTCCGCGATATGGCACATGCTCTTGAACGCAGTGCCAAAAAGCGGACGTACGCGCTCCAGAACGAAGACCCCAATGCCGAAGTCAGCACGGTTGACCTTCACCGTATTACCGGATCAGGAAGTGCCTCGCTGAAGCATCTTCGCAACTACGCACTACAGCCACGCCGTGCAGGTGGGTTTAACAAGGTCGAGCTTACACAACGTCCCTTTACGCTGCAAGAGTTTGACCAGGTTATCAACGTGGCTCGCACCTGGAAAGAAGCCGGTCTCCCTAACAACAAGCTACATGCACTGCGCGAGGGTCTCTTTATCAGCCCCGCTGAGGCAATGCGCCGCTGGATTCATACGGTGGGACGCTCCTCGAACAAGCGGCACCCGGCTTGGCTGGAACTGAATACGCTGGTTAGCCAAACCCAAGGGGAAGAACACCCTCCGTATGCCATACGCTCACAAGAGAACGGGGAGGATGAAAAGAGCGCGGCTACGCCACTCCTCGACGTACTGGATACCCACGCTCTGTTGTAGCCGACTCCTACCCCCACTGATGCCTTTCTGCGCCTAACTCCCGTTATCAATATGTCAACCCACGCTGTTTCTATTCCGCTTCGCATATCGTTTGAGAGCAGCATGCACATCGGCACCGGACGCGCCGAGGGGCTGGTTAACCGCACGGTACGCCGAGCCGCTGATGGGCGTCCGTACGTACCTGGATCGGCCCTGAAGGGGGCACTGCGCATGACAGCAGAGCGATTGGTCCGTCAGTTCAACGTAATGCTCGACGACGAAGGGCTCAGCCCATTCGAAAAGCTGGGCTACCAGCACCGCGGTACCGATGTCCGTGACAGGCTCTGTCAGGGACCACGTCCCGAAACGATGTGCCAGAGTCAGGACCCATGTATCGTGTGCCGTATATTCGGGAATGTGTTCACGGGAACGCGTCTGCATGTAGATGATGCGTATCCGCGTCACGACGTCATGCGCGAAAGCATAAAGACGCTTGCGGAGATCCATCAGAACGAGATCAACACATCCGAATCCAGCAAATCCAGCGATTCCAGGCTGCCCGCTAAAGAGCGCACCTTCTCGCGAAGCGGTGCAGTAGACACGCTGACACGGCTATCGGTCGACCGGCGACGACGCGGTGCAAAAAGCGGTGCGCTATTCACCAGTGAGTATAGCCAACCCACATCGGGGTTTACAACCATGCTATCCGGCACCCTGCCGCACACGCCTTTGGAAATGGCCGATGGTCTTCCAGCCGAGCTCGTGCTCTTGGCAGCAACGATTGCCGCAACCGACCAGATTGGAGGCGAAGCGACAACCGGCCATGGGCTCTGCCACCTTGCCATCGATACTACAGAACACGATACATCCTCCACCACAATTGTACGCACTGGCACTAACGACTCGAAGGGGAAAGATAGCGCTACGGATGCAGACGATCTTAATCTCCCCGATGGGACGTTTCCACTTCAGGCCCTGCTTGACGCAGGCACCCTGCAGGCGCTGATCTGGTCGCGCTTCATGTAGGCCCGCCTCTTGTCCTCTGTTCTACTGATTGATTTCTCCCGCTTCTTTATGCCAACCTATCGCCTTCATGTTACGCTCAATGCGCCTCTGGCTGTCAGTGGAAGCCGCGATACAGCCGGACGCTCCAGCATACCCGATGTCGTGCCGCCACGTACCCTGCGTGGGGCACTCGCCGCTCAAGTCCAACGTCACGGCGCTGACAAGGAGGTGATGAATGCTCTTTTTGGACCGGAGGGTTGCCGAACTACGGCCCTGATGCCCAGCAGCCCTGTTCGTGACGCCTCCACAACCGTTACGCCCGTACCCCTCACGCTACGCACCTGCAAGTACAAATCGGGCTTTCAGCATGAAGGGAAACACGGCGTTGAAGATGTGCTCTTTGCTGCCCTTCATCTGGCTGTGCACGATGATTCACAGGCGTTGGCCTCACTCGGCGGGTGCAGTTACTCTGGTTGCCAACATGTGCTCAAGGCCGCAGGCGGATTCATCACCCACGCCGAAGCCGATACATCTGGCGACGTGACGTGGCAGACCCAGGGGAAGCTATCCACGCGTACCCAGGCCCATGTCGGTCTGAATCGACGCCGAAAGGGGGCGGAGTCGGGCGTGCTGTATGCCCGCCAAGTTATCAGTGAACAGCAGGCTGTTGAGCGTGACTCTGGGGACACAGAACTTTGCCCAACCGTCATGCAAGCGGATATTACCGCTTCTAAGGATGAAATGAAGGTTCTTCAGCAGGCGCTTGCAAAGCAGGCTACACTGCGCATTGGAACAGCGCGTTCGCGTGGCTTGGGTAATTGCACTGTGAAGCGGTTCGGCGCCTGCCCGAGTCTGCCTCCGCTCTCCGATCGCATTGACACATTCAACAAGGCCTGGAATGCCTCATGTGAGCACTATGGCCACACCTCGCCTGCAGACTCAACGCTTATTAGCCTCACCCTCGACACGCCAGCGCTGTTTGTTGACGCATTCTTGCGTCCCAATCTGGCTCCAGAAGGACAAGACCTCCTTCAGGAAGCCTACTCCCATGAAACGGAGCATGCCCAAGCGCTTCGCAACCTAAGAGCCGTGCATCAGATTGCACGCCCAACAACGGTTCAGGGATGGAACGGATTGGCCCGGTTTCCCCATGCCGCCATGCAAGGGCTGCAAGCTGGAAGCATTCTGGTGTTTGAGGCCCCCGAGGTTACCGATGAATTGCGGGCTGCCCTGAGCCACCTGGAAGCACAAGGCACTGGGCTGCAGCGTCACTTTGGAATGGGACGCATTCGGGTGTGCGATCCCATACATGCACACGTGCATGAGCACACGCAGCAGTAGTACACACGGGGCTCGCGAGCCCACTTCCTATCTGGTTGATCTTTCAATTTCCAACTGCCTTCAGAAATTATGTCTGACTCAAAAGAAATTACGCGCTCAAACGCACAACGCCACGTGCGGCGTCTTATTGACGAGCAGATCGCCAACCGGGGCGATGCGATGTA
>CAZZCI010000258.1:0-4187 GCA_964653015.1 uncultured Rhodothermales bacterium | reverse complement strand
ATGGCCACTCGCTGGGCCAATGTCCCCAACATTGTGGTGTACATTATTGCCGGGCTTGCCCTCGGGCCTATTACCGGGCTTCTGAGCGTAACCCACACCATCGAACTCATCTCTGAGTTTGGGATTGCGTTACTCCTGTTTCTCGTAGGGTTGGAGCTCAGCATCGATAAGATTAAGGACGTGGGTCCCGTAGCTGTTGTTGCCGGACTCGGACAGGTCGTTTTCACCGCCGCAGGTGGATTTGCCTTTGCTTATCTGTTGGGATTTGAACCCGTTCAGGCGATCTTCATTGCTGTTGCGCTTACGTTTAGCAGTACGGTGGTCGTGGTTAAGCTACTCGACCAAAAAAAAGAAATCAATGATCTCTACGGGCGCATCGCCGTCGGTATTTTTCTGGTGCAAGACCTGGTCGTTGTTATAGCACTGACCTTTGTTGCAGGACTTGGGCAATCTGAAACCGTGGAACTGGCCACTGTAGGATATAACCTGGCCATGGCATTCGGCGGAATGATTCTGCTACTGGGCGGCGCATTACTGGCGTCTCGCTATGTTCTTCCGCCGCTGTTCGACTGGATTGCAAAGGCGCCCGATGCGATGTTTATCTGGAGCCTGTTCTGGTGCTTTCTGCTTGTGCTTGGCGCGGAAGCCATGCAACTCTCAGTAGAGATTGGTGCATTTTTAGCAGGCATTGCGCTGGCTCAACTTCCATATAGTCATGACCTGCGGCGGCGTGTGCATCCGCTCGTCAACTTCTTCATCGCCATCTTCTTCATCTCGCTTGGGCTGCAGATGGAGTTGGAGGCGGCGATACTTCACTGGGAGGCGGCCGTGGTGCTTTCCCTATTTGTCTTGATTGGGAATCCGCTCATCTTTATGGTGATTATCACTTGGATGGGCTACACCCAACGCACCTCGTTCCTGACAAGCGTGACGGTGGCGCAAATTAGCGAGTTCTCCTTCATCTTTGCGGCAATGGGGCTAAGCGCCGGACTCATCGACGAGTCGATTCTTTCGCTCATCGCAGTGGTAGGACTCGTAACCATTAGCCTATCGGCTTACATGATTCTGTACAACCACCAGTTGTATGCGCTTATGGACC
Organism: uncultured Rhodothermales bacterium; assembly: GCA_964653015.1. Classification (GTDB taxonomy): domain Bacteria; phylum Bacteroidota; class Rhodothermia; order Rhodothermales; family Salinibacteraceae; genus Longimonas. Next base: position 3,088 of record CAZZCI010000258.1, on the reverse strand, counting down.
GGTGGGGGCTGCTGCGCATCTTCAAAGCTCCAGATACCGATGAGGATACGGGGGATAAAAACGCGTTGCACGGCCACGTCATTGTGGTGGGGATGAACACGATGGGGCGATGTCTTGTGGAGCGGTTGAACGCACAAGGAATCACTGTTGCTGCCATTGATACCGACCGCAGTAAACTGGAAACCCTGCCTGATACGGTGACACGCATACATGGCGACGCCGTCCAGGACGAGGTCCTGCATGAAGCCTCGTTCTCTAAGGCAAAGCTCTTAATATCAAGTCTGAATATTGAGGAGCCCAACGACTTGCTCGCCTACCGCTGCCGACGTGCCGGTATCCCGTGTAGCATCCATGCCTTTGATCACTCGGTACGCGAAGATCTTCGGGACCTTGACGTTGACCACCTTATGTTCTCAAAGGCAGAGGGAGCCAACGAAATTATCAATGAATTGAATCAACGGATTCTCCCTTCCAATGGTTGAGATTGCTGTTTTACTGGGGGTTGCCGCTGCCGGTTTTGGGGCTGCCCATTACTTTAAGCTTCCTGCCATCCCGTTCCTGCTTGCTGCTGGACTCGCACTGGGCGCGACGACGCTTCTTGCCGATCAGGACTTCGTGGAGGATGTGCTTCTGCTCGGGGTGACCCTGCTTCTGTTTATTGCAGGCACCGATCTGAGTGCCCGTCGGGTGGGAAAATACAAGGCCCTGGCCATAGAGATTGGGGTGGTCCAGTTTGCCGTACTCTCTCTTGCCGGTATTGGAGCAGCCTCGGCGCTCGGCTATCTGATTGTCGATAGTCTGTACATTGGGCTTGCCCTCGCGGCCAGCTCTACCCTTGTGGGGGTGCGCCTCTTGCAAAAACGCCAGCAGATGTTTGAACCATTTGGCCGTACCGTTATCGGCATTTTGCTGGTGCAAGACCTGCTGATTGTATTGCTCATTCCCGTGCTTACGCGGATTTCCGATGGGGCCACTGCTATCGCACTTGGCGTGCTGGGCACTCTCGCGCTGGCCGGACTCGCCTGGGTGATGGTGCAGTACATTGCCCCAAAACTCATCGTAGACCTTGATCTCGATAACGAGAGCCTGCTGCTTGTCATTCTATCCGTGCTGTTCGGATTTATGGGGCTCGGTTGGCTAATGGACGTCCCGCTTATCTCCGCCGCCTTTTTGGCAGGTGTTTCCCTTTCAGGCTTTCCCGTCAGTGGACTTGTTCACGGACAACTGCGCCCTATCTATGACTTCTTCGTTGCGGTCTTCTTAACAGCACTCGGGGTCGTCATTGTTGCCCCTGGCGTGGTTAACGTTGGGCATGCCATTATCTTCTCACTTGTCGTCATTCTCATTACGCCGCTGCTGGTTATTCTCTTGGCCGAACGCAATGGCACCCTCTCGGCCCGGCCCGCAATCGAAAGCGGACTGCTGGTTGCCCAAACCAGTGAGTTCTCGCTCGTCGTGGTGCTGCAAGGACTTGTGCTCAATCAGGTGAGCCCTGACCTGTTCACAACCATTGCTCTCACCACAGTCATTACCATGATGCTTACTCCCTTCCTCACTGACGACCGTGTGGTCTGGCAGTTCATGCGCTGGCACCCGCTCAGCCGCGAACGTCGAGCCGGCACATCTCCCAGTAATCATGTTGTACTTCTCGGTGCAGGAAAAAGTGCACAACGCATTATTGATGAGCTACAGGAGGCTGATGTCGGGCTCGTTGTCGTGGATGAAGACCCTGGCGTAATTGATCAACTGCGCAAACAGGGACTCGACTGCATTCGTGGGGATGGCGGTGACCAGGCCGTGCTCCGTAAAGCCGGGGTACACCGCGCCTGCGCCATTGTATCCATGATTCGGCGTCCGCTCGACATCGAGCCGCTCTTTCGCTATGTTGATGATGAGATTCCTGTACTGGTCCGTGTGTTCGAAGACAATGAGGCCGATCGCATCCGTGAGCTTGGCGGTACGCCCATCTTGTTCTCGCACGCTGCAGCAGACGCTTTCTTCGAATGGTTCGATAACGAACACACCATCTCCAAACCAGCCACCGAGCAGAGCGCGTAGTTCGTGTGTGGAATGTACATGAAAGGACCAACTCACACCCCATTGGTGGAACCAATACGATGGGCCGCAATACCACACGACTGTAACCCACAGACGGGGCCATAGCTCAGTTGGTAGAGCGCTTGCATGGCATGCAAGAGGTCCGGGGTTCGAATCCCCGTGGCTCCACACCTTCCGCCCGATAGCTTCCCCCGGCTGTCGGGCTTTTTTGTTGGATGTGCGTTATGCGCATCCCTCTCCCCACCTCTCCCTGCTTTCCCCGGAAGCATATTGTCCGGTAGCGATTCCCGTGCGCATTACCTATCTTGTAACAGATTGTCTTCCTGTACGCTACTCTGCGCTCCAACACTGCCCTGCTATGCAACTAATTGCCTGGGACATCGAAACATGCCCGTTTCCCGAAGACAGCTATTCAGAGGCGCAGCAGTCGCGCTATGAAGAGCGGCTGGCCAAACGGCGCGCCAAGCATCCCGATGAGGATCCCGACGATGCCTCGCGCCTGGTGCGGAGCCTGCATCCGTTCTTAAGCTGGATCTGCTGCATCAGCGCGGTGCGCAGCCCACTCGGCGATGCCCCCAACCGCCCCAAAAGCTGGACCGCCGCTACGCCTGACGACGAAGCCGAACTGTTAGATCGTTTTTGGGACGATATTAAGCACATCACGTCCAACGCATCGTCCATTCGGTGGGTCACGTTCAACGGCAAGCAGTTCGATGTGCCCTTTGTCGAAGCGCGCAGCGTACACCATGGCGTTACGCCCTTTGGAAAACAGCTGCTCGATACGTATCCCTTCAACGACGCTCCGCACCTCGACCTCATGAAGCTGTGGCCCATGCCGCTTCGGCTGCACGAGCTCTGTGAACTGGTGGGCGTGGATTCTCCCAAAGACGAAGGCGACGGCAGCCGCGTGGCCGACCTTGTAGCTGACGGTCAGATCGAACAGGTGGCCCGCTACTGTGAGAAAGACGTGATGGCCACGCTCGCCTGTGCAAAAAAAGTCTGGCCGCTCCTCCAGGCCCGGTAACGGATT
>CAZZCI010000257.1:0-4191 GCA_964653015.1 uncultured Rhodothermales bacterium | reverse complement strand
CTCAAGATGACAATATAAAAACGAGGTCGTTGTCCACCCAAACATTGATCTGTGACACACCAGTAGGTGCACAAACGTATCGCTTGCCATCTCATTGCAGGAATTTACGGGAGAACCACGGAGCTACGTCACACAACCGAGCCGGATGTGCGTATTTTGATGATGGATACGGGGCGTCTTCTTTCCATGATGGTACCCGTCCGGCTTTCTCATCCTTTTTGATGGTCCTTCCTGTGTATGACTGATTCTGATACGCCTGCTCCCTCTAATGTGCTTCGTACAGCGCCCAATCGCACCCATGCGTGGGCCCGAGCCATGATCGACGAATGCGTTCGTTCGGGTACCAGCATGTTCTTTATTTCGCCCGGATCGCGCTCTACGCCCCTAACCACAGCTGTAGCACAGCATCCGAAGGCCCGGGCAATCCTGCATCTTGATGAGCGCGGCGGAGCGTTCGCGGCAATCGGATATGCCCGTGTCACCGGTCGCCCGGCGGGCTGGATTACCACCTCGGGCACTGCCGTAGCCAATGGTATGCCCGCTGTAGTAGAGGCCGCCCAAGAAGGCATTCCCCTTCTGCTGCTCACCGCCGACCGTCCCCCCGAACGGCGCAACACCGGTGCCAACCAGACCATTGACCAGGTGAAGCTGTTTGGCGACCATGTCTGCTGGAGTGCCGATGTGCCGCCCCCCGATGCCGAGGTTCCGTTGGCCTCGGTGCTTACCACCGTCGATCAGGCCCTTCACCATGCGCAGCGTCCGCCTGGCGGACCGGTTCATCTGAATGTAATGTACCGGAAGCCGCTGCATCCGGTAGAACAAGAGGCCTATGAGATCACCGATCCAGCTGTAGAGGCCTGGAGCCAGCGCCGCACCCCGTTTACCACGTATCCGGTACCCGTTCCGCATGCCACCGTCCCAGAAACGCTTATAGACGCCGTGCAGCAGGCCGAGCGCGGACTCATTGTAGCGGGGCGGCTTTCCGATGCCGATGCCAAAGAACTGCTCGAATGGGCGCAGGCACAGCACTGGCCGGTGCTGCCCGACATTACCTCGCAACTCCGCCTCGCGGCCGACTCTCCCGTTGTGCCCTATGCGCATCATATCATACAGGACGCGCCGAATCCTGAGGCACTGCATCCCGATGTGATCCTTCAGGTTGGTGGACGGTTTGTGTCGAAGCCCATGCGGCACTTGATTCGTGATGCAAACGCCTCCGTGCATGCTACCCTTCGACCCGCCCCGCTCCGTGTAGACCCTGACCATCGCTGTACGCACCACATTGAGACGACAATTGAAGCTGCCATTGATGCGCTTCCTACGCGTACGGCAACGCCGGCCTCGTGGAATGGCCAGTGGCAACGATACAACGAAGCGGTCGAGTCGGCCTTCGACGCGCCGCCCGAAGGGATGCCGGCGGTGCATGAGCCTGGTATTGCGTGGGCGATTAGCGAGCACATCCCCGATACCCACGCATGGATGCTAGCCAGCAGCATGCCCATCCGCGATGCTCAGCGCTATGCCGTTGCTTCGGGGCCGGCGGTGCCAGTGGTTGCCAATCGAGGCGCTAGCGGCATCGATGGAACGCTTGCCACGGCGGCGGGCATCAGTGCAGCACGTAACGCACCTACCACGCTCCTCATTGGCGACTTGGCTACGTGGCACGACGTAAACGCACTGGCCCTATTACAGGCGCATCCCGTAATCGCAGTGGTCATAAACAACGATGGCGGTGGCATCTTCCATTTTCTGCCGATTGCCCAGCATGACGATGTGTTCGATCCGTACTTTACCACCCCGCAGGGACGCTCGTTCGACGCCATTGCCGACGCCTTTGATTTGCCGTACGCACGCCCTACCACGCTGTCAGAGTTTACACATGCCTACCAAAACGCTTGCGACCGAGGGACGAGCGCTCTCATTGAAGTCGGCACCGACCGGTCTACCAATGCCGACGTTCATCATCAATTAGATGCACATGTTGCCCAAGCACTTGCCGAGGCTGCGTAATCTGTCGACACCCTTGTTCGCTTTTTTGCGTTTGCCCTGCGACGAATGCGCAACATAATGACGGCGTACGTGTGCAGGAAACGCCCTGGTGTTGCATCTGGAGGCGGCTTGTCGAACCTGACGGACACTTGCTATGCATTCTGATGTCATTTATCTTGATCATGCCGCAACCACGCCCCTCAACGAAGACGTGCTGGAGGCGATGAGGCCGTATCTTACGCAACACCACGGCAACCCATCGTCGGTACACCGGTGGGGCCGGCAGGCGCGCGTTGCCGTTGAAGATGCACGCGAACAGGTGGCAAGCTGCTTAGGAGCTGAACCCAGCGAGATTGTGTTTACAAGCGGAGCCACCGAGGCGAACAATTGGGTGCTTCGCCAACGCCTGGCGAATGCGGGCTCGGGTGCACACCTCATTACCTGTGCAGCAGAGCACGAGGCCGTCCTGGAGCCTGCAGCGTCGTTGGAGGCGCAGGGGTATCGCGTCACACGCCTTACGCCCACGCGCTATGGGCGCATTACCCCCGATCAGGTGGAGGCCGCGCTTACGCCAGAGACCGAGCTGGTGTCGCTCATGCATGTGAACAACGAAACCGGCGCTCGTACCAACATCCCTGCCATTGCAGAGGTGTGTCGCGCACACAATGTTGCACTGCACAGCGACACCGTCCAATCGATGGGGTTGTTTCGCAATGATGTTCACGACCTTGGCGTAGACTACGCAACGATATCCGCCCATAAGTTCTACGGCCCCAAAGGCATTGGCGCACTCTATGTGCGTAGCGGAGCCGCCTTGGAGCCGCTTATTGAAGGCGGCAGCCAAGAGCGCGATCAGCGAGGAGGTACTGAACACATTGCTGGTATAGTCGGGCTAGCCACTGCTTTACAACATGCATACGACCGTGCCGATGAAGAGCGGGAGCGTCTCTACACGCTTCAACAGCATCTGCTAGAAACCCTCAACGACGCCTTAGGCGATACGCTCGTCATCAACACCCCTCCTGATCGGGCACACCGAGCCCCTCATGTTGTCAACGTAGCAATCCCCCCCCAAAACGACACACCCGTCGATGGCGAAATGCTTATCCTGAACCTCGACATGGAAGGCGTGTTGGCGTCTTCGGGCTCGGCCTGTACCAGTGGAACCCTCACGCCCAGCCACGTGCTCTCGGCCATTGGCCTTGACGACGAGACCGCTGCCGCTGCGGTCCGGTTCTCGCTGGGGCGCACCACCACAGCGTCTGACCTCGACCACGCAGTGGATGCCCTATCCACCACATTGCGTCGTCTCTGTAGGTAGCCCCGCTTCGGCCCCCTTATCTACTGCCCCCGCCCCAAACACTCGTATGTCCAGCGCTCTCCTCGTATTTGCTAAGCGTCCACAGCCGGGCCACGTCAAAACCCGCCTCACTCCCGTCCTTACCGATGAGGAGGCAGCACAGCTCTACCGTGCCTTTCTGTTGGATCTGCTCGATCAAACGCAGTCGCTCGACGCGGATGTACATCTGTTTTGGGATGCGCCGCCCACAAATGGGATCGCTACCTCTTTTGCCGATTATGCCGATGCCGTACACGTTCAGCAAGGGGTATCCCTTGGGGATCGCCTCAAACACGGTTTCAACACTGCCTTTTCAGCCGGATACGAGCGCGTGGCGGCTGTTGGAAGCGACCACCCGACATTGCCCACCGCCTTTCTCCGCGAAGCCTTTCGGGCTCTTGATCGGCCAAAAAGCATCACCATCGGTCCAAGCTACGACGGCGGATATTACCTCATCGGCATGAATAATGCCTATCCTGTGCTGTTTGAGAACATGCGCTACAGTCACCCGCAAGTGCTCACCCAAACCCTGACGCGTGCCGGACGCACCGACGCGTGCCTCACCGTGCTGCCCCGCTGGTATGATGTGGACACGCCTGCATCGCTTCGTCTCATGCTGGCTGACTTGGATGGGGATCTCCCGCCTACGCCTCATACCGAACAAGCCGTTAACGCGCTAGATCTGCAGTCGCTGGTGTAGCAGCACCCCGCGGCCATTAGAAATTCAGTCCGGTTGCCTGTTGCGCGTGCGTTGAGCCTCGCACTGCTGTTACCCATCGCATATTACGTTGAGCAACGTAGTCGGGGGCAATGTCAGGTGCAGGAGGACGGTCAGCAAGGCAACGAATAATAGGCTTACTACT
>CAZZCI010000256.1:1209-4203 GCA_964653015.1 uncultured Rhodothermales bacterium | reverse complement strand
AGCGGGCGTTCGCGGTCTTCGAGGTCGGCCTCGGGGTCGTCGCTGCCTTCCACGTAGGCGCGGAAGAAGCCGGGGAAGAGGATACGCTTGCCCGAAGCACGGAAGCGCGCGATGTCATCAGTGCCGGCATCGATGTACACGTTGGTGTACTCAATCTGGGCATTGGCCATTTGCGTGGATACCGTGCGCTCCCAGATCAGATCGTAGAGCCTGCGCTGTTGCCCCGATAGGCCGTTCTCTTCGCCCGTTTTCATGGCATTGCCGGCGGGGCGAATGGCTTCGTGGGCTTCTTGCGCATCTTTCGAGGAGGTGTACGTGCGTACGCTATCGCTTAGGTACTCAGCGCCATAACGTCCTTCGATCGCTTTACGACTGGCGGCAATGGCCTCTTTCGAGAGGTTTTTCGAGTCGGTACGCATGTACGTGATGTAGCCGTTTTCGTACAGCTTTTGCGCCACGCGCATGGTCCGGTTGGCGGTGAAGCCGAGCTTTCGGCTGGCCTCCTGTTGCAGCGTCGAGGTAATGAACGGAGCCGGTGGAGTTTTCGTGCGGGTGCGCGTTTTAATGTCGGCAATGCGCCACGGCGTGTGAGGAAGCGTCTCGGCTAACTGAGCAGCTTTCTCTTCGGAGAGCAACAGCACGTCTTTGCCGGCTTCCAGGTCGTCTTTGAGCCGTCCCGTATCGCGATCAAAGTCGCGGCCCTGCGCCAGGCGCACGTCGTTAAGATGCGTCATGTCGGCATCAAACGGAAGGCCCGCTTTGGCGAGTTCGGCTTTCAGATCCCAGTAGGTCGCCGGTACAAACGTGATGCGCTCTTTTTCACGCATCACCAAGAGGCGTACCGCCACGCTCTGCACGCGTCCGGCCGAGAGCTTGGGTTTGATCTTGCGCCAGAGGAGGGGGGAAATGGTGTAGCCCACAAGCCGGTCGAGAATACGGCGGGTTTGCTGGGCCTCTACCAGATTTTTGTCGATACCGCGTGTGTTTTCAAGGGCTCCTTGAATGGCTTCTTGCGTGATCTCATGAAAGACCATGCGGCGCACGGGAATGTCGGGATTCAGTACTTCAAGGAGGTGCCACCCGATCGATTCGCCCTCGCGGTCTTCATCCGTAGCAATGAAAAGCTCATCGGCCTCTTTAACGGCCTTGCGCAACTGCTTAACGACATCGCGTTTTTTGCTTGGGATTACGTAGAGCGGTTCAAACCCATTATCAACGCGCACACCCAGCCGCGACCATTCCTCGTCCTTATACTTCTTTGGAATCTCGGCGGCCTTGGCGGGCAGGTCACGTACATGCCCCATACTGGCTTCAATCTGATATCCGTCACGGGGCAAAAAATTGCGGATTGTACGGGCTTTCGTGGGCGACTCGACAACAACTAATCGCTTCATGGGGCGGCAACGGATGCGTGCAAGATAGGCATAGGCTATTTGGCGTCCTACACACGCCAATCTGACTTCAAGCGTTCCGTTCAGGTGTGTTAACGTCTTGTTGGAGGGCGGGTCGTGACAGAAAAACCCCCTGCCCGTGAAAAACACGAACAGGAGGTACGCTACGCGTAGTCAGGCGCCAGGCACAGCACATGCATATGGTGTGAATTATGCGTGTGCTTTACTGGTGGCGTCGGTTTGAACTTCGGCATCGGTGATGCTCAGTTCAAGAGAGTCTTCGCCGAGGAAGTGGTCAATGTGATGCGCCCGGTCTTCGGTGCGCGTCAGGACCTTCTCTAGTTCGCGCTTGGTGCCATGGTCGCCGTGGTCGAGTGCAATATCGATGGTGTCGCGCACGAGTTCAGCCAGCGTAGCTTCGGCCTTCAGGTCATGCTTAAGCATGTCGCGGAGGCGATAGGTGCCCTCGGGCTCGTGCGTCACATGCGAGAGCGCTTCCTGGTTCGACGGGGCGCATGTAGGAATCCCGCCCAGCGCCGTAATGCGCTCGGCAATGCGGTCGATGTACTTATGCATCTCCGTATAATGCTCCTCAAAGAAGAGGTGCAGATCACGAAACTGCGGACCTTCCACGAGCCAATGATGCTTGTGGTACTGGTGATACATGGTCCACATCGTACCCAGAATCTCATCGAGCTTGGGTAGCAGGGCCTCGACCGCTTCGTCTGAGATGTTGACCGGATTATCTTCAATCATTTGTTGCGGACGCCATGGAGCGTCGTATTCATGCTGACGATCCTCGGAGGTCACAGGGGTTGGTACGCTCATAGTCGGTTGTTCTGTTTAGTGACAAAAGTTGGCGTGCCGGGGTGGTTATGTGCCGGGGTCGTAACCGAGACAAGCAGTCGTATCTTGCTTATCTTTGCATGTTACCATGCGTATGCTAGTATGTACAAGAGGGGTGCCAAGACCCCACAATCACTGAAGCAGTAGGGGGCTTTGCGACCTTGTAACACCGCAATGGACGAATCATAGCAAGAACTTGGTGAATGAAGAACTTTGGGTCGCAATCGGGAGACGTGTGTTGTACCTTAGACGATGTATTCTGTTATTTTGTCGGATGAACCTGTCAACACAGTCATGCTATTTCGTCTGATTCAACGTACTGTTGCCCTTGGTGCTGCAGGCGCTGCGGGGGCTGCAACGGCTCACTATCTTACTGATGCGGCTCGTGGTACGACGAGCGGAGCGCCAGGCTACACGAAGGCGTTGTCTACGCTTGGGCGTAGCGTAGATGGGTCGATGCGAGAAGGGGTTATCATTGTAGGCACAGTGGCCGCGTTGAGCGGGGTAGTTACCTATCAGGTGCTGGCTCCAGGCGCACAAAACGCTGCCGATGCGTCCAGCAGTACATCAGAAGATGCAGGAACTGAAGATGATGCCGTTAATGATGATGCCTGAGCCACGTGTCGGTCTCTTCGAGATGTGGTTTGAGCGTCTTTCATGACGCCTCGATCTCTATGTTTTACACTTCTCTTGCACAATGAGAAGATAGGTCGTGGTAAATCATTAAATGGCCTCTTCCTCCAAAGGCGCTCTTCTC
>CAZZCI010000256.1:0-1109 GCA_964653015.1 uncultured Rhodothermales bacterium | reverse complement strand
CGTATCAAACAAAAAAACGCGCTCCCGGCAAGGGAACGCGTTTTTTGTGTCTATCTTAAGGCTCCCCGGGCTGGACTCGAACCAGCAACCCTGCGGTTAACAGCCGCATGCTCTACCAATTGAGCTACCGAGGAATATGCAGCACTGTGCGTGTTGGAGGCTACCCAATGCCAGGGGCGTGGTGTAGTTCCCAACAGAGCACTCGCATGGTAGGGGGTATAGGTGACATCGTCAAGGGCTTGACCGTGTTTTCAACGAGCATGCACGGCGCATCCACAGAAGGGGCACTGTACGTAAATGGAGAGCGCCGCAGCGACGCTCTCCATCGCAATAAGGTTGCATGTTGTATGCACATCATATCAAGAAGGCTGGGCCGGCTCATTGGCCTGCGCCTGTCCATCGCCATGCGCATGCAACTCGGGCTTCCACGACTCTACGTAGCTAGTGTCTTCCAGATCAAGCGCAGCCTGTGTGAGCTTCAGGGGGCGGAACGTGTCCACCATTACGGCAAGCTCTTCGGTTCCCTTCTTGCCGATAGAGGCTTCGGTAGAGCCCGGGTGTGGCCCGTGCGGAATACCTCCTGGATGCAGGGAAAACGATCCGCGCGAAATGCCACGACGACTCATAAACTCGCCCTCGGCATAGAATAGTACCTCATCCGAGTCGATGTTCGAGTGGTTGTACGGTGCCGGAATCGACTTCGGGTGATAGTCATACAGACGCGGCACAAATGAGCACACCACAAAGTTGCGCGCCTCGAACATCTGGTGGACGGGTGGCGGCTGATGGATGCGCCCAGTGATTGGCTCAAAGTCGTGGATTGAGATGGCATACGGATACATGTAGCCATCCCACCCCACCACATCGAAGGGATGATAGCGCATCCAGTAGGAATGGATCTTTCCGTGCTTCTTGATGCGCAACTCGAACGGCCCCTCTTCGTCGATCACGTTGAGTTCGGTGGGCGGACGCACGTCGCGCTCGTGAAACGGGCTACGCTCTAAAAGCTGCCCGAACTCGTTCATGTACTTGCTGGGAAACTGCACGCCCGAGTTCGACTCGATCACCAGCAGGCGCGGCTGCACATCGTTGTCGAACGACCAGCGGTG
>CAZZCI010000255.1:0-4218 GCA_964653015.1 uncultured Rhodothermales bacterium | reverse complement strand
GACCGCTTGCGTCCCCGGCGATCTGTGGTATGTCGCTAAACACGTACACAGCGTGCTGTGACGCCCCATCACGGCGCCTGTGGCCCCACGAGCACCGCGTTCAAGAACAGGCGGTTGCCGCTACGGAAATAGGCCCGGTAGTTCAGATCCTCGGCAAACGCAATGACGCGTCCACTGCCCACGCGCTCTTCGTAGGCGTACACCGCCTCCGGCAGGCGCTCTTGCGACTCGGCCCACATGTGTCCGCTGTAGTCGAAGTCATCGCCATCGGCATAACGCACCCCGGTGCGCTGAGACGGACTGGGCGCGCCTTCTGGCGGCAGGTAGAGGCGCTCCGAATCCACCAGCGCATGGAAGTCGTCGGGCACGCCTGCGGTGAGCCAGTGATTGCGATCCAGATCGGTAGCCACCATGGCGCCAGGAACCGATACGCGCAGGCTATCGGCGTGGTCTTCGTGATCGTACCACGAGCGCAGGTGGATCAACTCCATATCGCGGGCCGCCTCGGTGCCCGATCCGATCGTGACCAGCGTGCCGCCATCGCGCACCCACTGTTCGAGACGTTCGAGTCCGTCTTCACCGGCTTCGCGCTCCAGAGCAGCGGTGCCATACGTCTCCGATAGTACAATCGTATCGTACTCGCTCAAGTTGGCACTGCCCAGCGAGCGTGTGCGCAGTACGGTGGCAGGCAATTCATACTGCTGATCGAGCGTAAACCACGCCCAGCCAAAGGAATACGGCTGCACGCCCTCCTCAGCCAGCAGCGCGACCGAAGGATTTTGCAGATAGATGACCTGCCCCGACCCGAGCGAAGGCTGCTCGCCCTCAGCCAGTCCGGTGCCTACCGCCTGCACCTGCAGGTTGTACTGGTCGGCGATGGACTGCATATCGTCGTGGACGCTCTCATCCGACTGCCCGGCGTACACAATGCCGGTGCCAGCGGCGTAATCCTGCCCCTGCAGGCGCGTGCCTTCTTGCAGCATCGCCACACGGTGGCCTTTCTCGTTCAAGTGCATCAGCGCCGGAAGTCCAGCCGTCTGAGTGCCATCAATCAGGTACGCGTAGCTGGCCTCTCCGCCCTCAATGGTAGGTGCGGGAGCCTGCGACTCCGTCACGCGCTCGGTGTTGAGCCCGCTTCCGTCGGAGGTGCTGTACCCCTCAATGCCAAATAGCATCGGCAGCGACCATGCTGTGATGTCGTAGAAGCGCGGGTTCTCGGCTCGGTCCACACGCTCACGAGCTTCCTCCAGAAAGTCTTCGGGCACTGGTACATTCGGCTCCATCAGCGCACGGATGAACCGGTTGCGCGGCTGGGCGGCTTCTACGACGTACGTGCCCGCCTCAAACGAGCGGCTGCCCACCGACGTGCCGGTGCGGTCCTGCACGTTGCTCAGGCTGGTGGATGCGGTAAGACGCTCCACCTCCACCCCGTTACGCTGCAGCAGGTCAGCCACCTCGGCCAGCAGATGCGGATCGCCATCGTCCGCGGTAAGCAGGTAGCGCTGCGTGCCGGTTTCGCCATCGGCAATGGCATCACGGTGCGCAGTTACGTAGTCCTGAAGCAGGGCCTCGCGCTCGTTGGCCGCGAGTCCGAGTGCTGCGGTGAACGCGGTGTACTGATTCGTGATCGCATCGGCGTAGGTGCGAACCGTGCCATCCGGACGCGTTAGGGCGAGGCCCCGGCTGCTGCCTTGCTCATACAGCATCCCGACGGCGCCCTGGTAGCTCAGGTACGAAGTGGTATATGCTGGATAGAAGTAGTTGAAGCGCTCGCGCGTCATGTAATCGGTGCCGATCGCGTCGAAGGCTTCGGCGTGGGCTGTGCCAAACTCCTCGAACCAGTTGCTGGCGTACTCCGGAAAGAACGGACCGACAGGATCTGTGGGCGGGTCGACATAAAACTCAACGTCTGACCCCATCTCATGCGCGTCGATGCCCGCCTGTGGGCGCCAGTCCTGCAGCACCGGAACGCGCGCCTGCGTCTCGCGATGGGTATGGGCAAACCAGTCGCGGTTGATGTCGAAGTAGTAGTGGCTGGTGCGATACTTCAGGGCCTCCCACGCGGTAAAGTCGTTCGCCCAGTCCTGATTGTCCGGGTTGGCCTCGCGCCCCATGTTGTCGTGGTTATGGTAGGCAAACGCATCGCGCCCATCCGGATTCAAGATGGGGTCGATGATAACAACCGTGTTTTCCAGGATAGACTGCGTTTCAGCATCGTCTTGCGTGGCGAGGCGCTCCAGCATTTGGAGGCCGGCCTCCGACCCCGAAAGTTCAAATCCGTGAATCGAGCCGCCGTACCAGAACACCGCCGGCTGATCGGCGATGATCGCATCCGCGTCGGTCTCCGACAGGCCCCGCGGATCACCCAGCTGCTGCGCATTCGCCTGAATCTCGTCGAGGCGCGCATGATTTTCAGGCGCGGTAACGATCGCATGCATCAGCGGACGCCCCTGCCACGAGCGGCCAAGGTGCTCAACAACAACACGATCCGACGCCTCAGCCACCGCTTCCAGATACTGCTCCATCTGATACGCCTGCGTGATGCGTTCGCCAAACGCGTGTCCGGCAACCTCTTCAAACGACGGGGCTTCTTGGGCTATGGCGGATGTGCTCAAGCTGAGCAGCACGGCGGCTGCAACGACCGAGATTAAACGGGTAACGGTAGACATACGGGTTTGGGGACTGCTTCAACAGATGCGGTGGGAGCGGGAATCCGCGTCTCTACAGATTCCGTGTTACACAGCATAGCAAATGAGACCGCCGGGCGCAAAAAAGCGATGCGCCCAAGATGTAACGGATGTGGTTGGCACAAGGCATTTTGTCTTGTATATTGCGGATCTGCAGGGTAGCCCTTACAAACAACGTACACACTCTATGCCGCTGGTATCATCGTCTCGCCTTCGCTCCATTCTCAACGCACTCGGTCCCGGACTCATCATGGCGGGGGCGGCCATTGGGGTGTCGCACCTGGTGCAGTCTACGCGGGCAGGGGCCGAGTACGGATATGTTGCTGCCGTGCTTGTGATTGCGGCATGCCTGTTCAAGTATCCGTTTCTGGAGTACGGCCCGCGCTATGCTACGGTGACGGGTGAGAGCCTGCTCGATGGCTACCGGCGCCTGGGTACGTGGGCGGTGGCGGCGTTTGGCCTGGTTACTCTGGGCACCATGTTCATCATTTTGGCCAGCGTAACGGCGGTAACGGCAGGGCTCACCGGGTGGCTGGTCGGCATTACGCCCAATCTTACCATCTGGAGTGGGGTGGTGCTGGGCATCGCCCTCGTCATATTGATGTGGGGCCGCTATCAGGTGCTCGACCGAACCATGAAAGTGGTGATGGCCCTGCTGGCTCCCTCTACCCTGATCGCGGCGGTAGCTGCCATCGTAGGGCCATCGGCAGAGTCGGTGGGCACGGCTCCCGGTCCCGAGGCGCTGCTTACCACCGCGGGCATTGCCTTTGCCCTGGCGCTCATGGGGTGGATGCCGGTTCCGCTCGATATGGCCGCCTTGCACTCATTCTGGACGCTGGAACGCGAGCGCGATACGGGCAGTCGATCTGATCTGCGCGATGTGCAAACGGACTTTGCCATCGGGTACGCGCTCTCCCTATTGATGGCTCTTGCGTTTTTGGTGCTGGGAGCCGCCGTGATGTATGACACCGGCATGTCCTTTGATACCGAGGCGGTTCCATTTGCCACACAACTCGTTGACCTCTACAACACCACGTTGGGCACCTGGGTGGGCACGCTGGTGGGCATTGCCGCCCTCACGACCATGCTTAGCACCACCCTGGCCGTAACCGACGCCTATGGACGCATCGTGGCGTGGTATACGGCATACGCGAAAGGCACTCCCCTGGCCGCACGTACTCTGGCGCGTCCACAGTACGCCCTGGTGGGCGATGGCCCCGAAACACCCGACGCCGACGAGCCCGACGATGCCACCGCGCTACACCGCTACTACCGGCTCAGCCTGTTTGTAACGCCGCTGGGCGCGTGGCTTCTGCTGGCGCTGCTAGTGAACAACCTCACTGTACTGGTGGATGTGGGCACCACCCTCACCTTTTTGGCGGGTCCTATTCTGGCTTACATGAACTTCCACCTGGTGTGCGGCGATCACATGCCCGAGTACGCCCGTCCCTCTACCGGCATGCGCGTGCTCTCGTGGGCCGGGCTCGTGTTTCTGGTTGGGTTCTGCGTGGCGTACGTGGTGGTGTAGTGG
>CAZZCI010000254.1:0-4221 GCA_964653015.1 uncultured Rhodothermales bacterium | reverse complement strand
CAAGCGATTCCTGGACGGTTTTCAATTGCATGTTGGGTTTTAGGCATGTAGGTTAAGGGGCCGTTTCGGTTTGTGCTCAGTAACTAAACATCCATTATCATTATGCCTATTTCCCCGTCGCGTCACACCCCGTCCACAGCCACGGCGCCTCCGGAAGCGTGGCCCGAACTTCCGAAAGTCTCTGACTGGCAAGACACGCTGGATACCGTGCACCGGTGGACACAGATTGTTGGAAAGATCCGAATGGAAGCCCATCCGTGGGTCAATCACTCGTGGGGAACCTCGCTCTATGTTACGCCGCGTGGACTCACAACCGGCTCAATTCCGCATCATGGGCGCTCCTTTTCGATTAATTTCGACTTCATCGACCACAGGTTGCGCTTTTCTACCTCGACAGGCGAACAGCCCACGGTCTCGCTCCAACCCATGTCGGTAGCCCGGTTTTACGAACAGGTCATGACTGTTATGGAGGAGTTGGATCTTGACGTGTCCATCTATCCGATGCCGGTGGAGATTCCGGACCCTATTCAACCGTTTCCGGAGGATGAAACGCACGCGAGCTACGATCCGGATGCCGTTCATCGCTTCTGGCAGGCGCTTGCACAGGCTGCGCGGGTGTTCACCACATTTCGAGCACGGTTTCTAGGCAAGGTCAGTCTGGTCCATTTTTTCTGGGGAGCGTTTGATCTGGCAGTAACTCGCTTTTCGGGACGCGAAGCACCGCCTCATCCGGGTGGTATTCCAAACTGTCCGGACTGGGTCATGGAGGAGGCGTATTCGCATGAATTGTCGAGCGCGGGCTTCTGGCCGGGCACGGGGCTGGGCGAAGCTGCGTTTTACGCCTATGCCTATCCTGAACCCGAGACATTTCGCACCCAATCCGCAGGTCCTGATGCGGCCTACTTTCACGAAGAGCTAGGCGAGTTCGTGCTTCCGTACGCTGCAGTGCAAACCGCCTCCGATCCGGATGCTATGCTCTTGCGTTTTTTGCAGCACACCTATGAAGCGGCTGCCGACGCAGGCAACTGGAATCGGTCGGCATTGGAGTACGCCCCCTCCTCCTCGTGAGAACGAAGGGGGCGCCGTCCGGCGCATGCAATGAGGGACCGGTGCGCGCTTACTCCGAAAGCACGTCACGCAGGGCCGCCTGGGCTTCTTGGGGGTCGGCGGAGCCGTTGGTTGTGCGCATGATCTGCCCCATGAAGAACCCCATGAGTTGTTGTTCGCCCGCCCGGAAGCGTTCGGCTTCTTCAGGATGGTCGGCCACCACCTGCTCCGCAACCGTGCGTAGGGCATCGGCATCATCGATTTGCTGCAGCCCCTCTGCTTCAACAATGGCTTCTGGATCGCCGCCTTCGGTCATCATGCGTCCGAAAACGTCGCGGGCGGCGCGGTTGGTTATCACATCGGTGTCGACTAGGCGCACCAGAGCGGCGAACTGAGACGCATCGAAGGGAAGCGCTGCAAGAGCGTCTTGGTCTTTACGAGCGCTCTGCAGCTCGTTGACGATCCAGTTGGCCAGTGGCTTTGGGGCGTCGTAGTGGTCGAGGGCGTCGCGGAAGAACGTACGCAGTGGGGCATCACCTGCGAGCAGAGCCGCGCCGTCGCGTGTGAGGCCCAGTTCGTTGTGATACTGTGTGAACACAGCGCGTTCGGCTTCGCTAAGCTGTTCGACCGGGTCGCGCTGCGCAGCAATGGAGCGCTGCCGCTGCGCCTCCTTGGCAGATTCTTTCGCCTTGCGTTCAGCTTCCAGGTCCACCGTGTCGCCCTCCTCAGCCCAGCGGTCGCGTAGTGGCACGATCTGGTTGAATACCAGCGCATCCTCCGAAGACGTCTCCGGATCCTGCCAGAAGTAGCCTACCCGCTCGAACTGGTAGCGCTGGTCTGCGGGGCCATCAAGCACACTGGGCTCGACGATGCCTTGCTTGACTTGGAGCGAGTGGGGGTTCAGGTGCGACTTGAAGTCTTCCGGGCCGCCATCGGGAGCGGGCACTGTGAACAGACGGTCGTAGAGGCGCGCCTCGAACGGGATGCCGGCTTGCGCATCCACCCAGTGAATAACGCCTTGTGGGGTAGGGCCATCGGCAGAGTCTGTGTTGCCTTTGGTGGCCGGGTCGTAGGTGCAGTGCAGTTCAATGATGGATCCATCATCATCGCGGACGACCCGCTCGCAGGTAATCACGTAGCTGTTGCGGAGCCGCACAGCGCCCCCGGTCGTCAGGCGACGAAAGTCATCGGGCGGATCCTCGCGAAAGTCGCTCCGGTCGATGTAGAGCGTCCGCGAGAAAGGCACCGAGCGGGTGCCGTCTCGGTCGATATCCCGCGGCCACGATGGGAGGTCCATCCACTCGGTGGTGTCGGCTTCGTAGTTGGTTAGCACCACCTTCAGTGGGTCGGTTACCGCCATCACGCGCGGGGCGTGGTCGTTGAGCGTGTCGCGGATGGCATGCTCGAAGCGGCTGATTTCCACGCGGCTTTCCGTTCGCGTCACGCCCACATCGTCACAGAACGCCCGGATAGCTGCCGGTGGCACCCCGCGGCGTCGGAGCCCGGCCAGCGTAGGCAGACGGGGATCGTCCCACCCCTCCACATCGCCGCGCTCTACCAGTTGCAAGAGCTTGCGTTTGCTCATTACCGTGTAGCCCACGTTCAGCCGTGAAAACTCGTACTGACGCGGACGCGCCTCTTGTTCGTCGTCATCCAGGCAGCGCTCTAAGAGCCAGTCATACACCCGCCGGTTGTTGTCGAACTCCAGCGTGCACAGCGAGTGCGTCACATCCTCGATGGCGTCTTCGAGCGGATGTGCAAAGTCATACATGGGATAGAGGCACCAGTCGTCATCGCGCCGGTAATGGTGGGCGTGCTTGATGCGAAAGAGCAGCGGGTCGCGCATAATCATGTGCGGCGAGGCCATATCGATTTTGGCTCGAAGCACATGCTCCCCATCATCGAACTCGCCGTCTCGCATGCGTTCGAACAGATCGAGGTTCTCCTCAACCGAGCGATCGCGGTACGGACTGGGGGTGCCGGGTTCGGTGACTGTGCCCCGGTGTTCGCGAATTTCCTCCTCCGACTGACTATCGACGTAGGCATCGCCCTGTCGAATAAGCTGGACAGCAAAGTCGTAGAACTGCTCGAAGTAGTCGGCTGCGTGGTAGCAGTGCGTCCCCCAGTCGTATCCAAGCCACTGAACAGCGTCTTTGATGGCCTCGGCATACTCTACACTCTCGGTGTCGGGGTTGGTGTCGTCAAAGCGGAGGTGACACCGCGTGTCGGCAACGTCGGCATAGTCTTCGGCGATGCCAAAGTTGAGGCAGATCGACTTCGCATGGCCCAGGTGCAAGTAGCCGTTTGGCTCGGGAGGAAAGCGCGTTACGACCCGATCTCCATAGGTGCCATTGCGCAGGTCGTCGTTAATGATTTCGCGGATGAAGTTGGTAGCAGGGGGCAGGTCGTTGCTCACGGGGCACAGCAATTGGGTCACAGAAACGATGGAAGACGTTCGTAGGAGCCGCACCCCGAAAAGATCCGCATGCTGGAATCGAAGCTGCGCTGAACTTTCTGAATCTGCCAGGGTTGACATAACAAGTAGATGCTGTTGTTGCATGGAGAGCCCAAACAATGCGTATACCTTGGTGGAAAGGCGCCCTGGCGATGGGCGGAACGTTGGTTGTACTTGGGGTGGGGGCCTGGGCGTGGTGGACGCATGGCGCAGCGGATGACCGATGGAAAGCGGTAGATCGGCTGATAGAGCGTTCAGTTGGTACGGTGCCAACGATCAGTACAGCTGAACTGGCTACGCGCCTGGGTCGGCCCGCACACGAGCGTCCATTGCTTTTGGATGCGCGGGCGCCCGAAGAGTACGCGGTCAGTCACATCGAAGGGGCTCGTCTCTACGACCCCGAATCACCGGCCTCCTCACTTGTTGATACCCTTGATGTTGACGCCCCCATTGTGGTGTACTGCTCGGTAGGGTATCGGTCTGCCGAAGTCGTTCGCCACCTGCAAGCACAGGGCTTTACGAATGTGGTGAATGTGCGAGGCTCTATTTTCATGTGGGCCAATGAGGGACGTCCGGTTGTGCGCGAAGGAGAGGCGGTACGTCAGGTGCATCCGTACGATGAGGTGTGGGGGCGTTTGCTTGAAGAGCCGCTCCGTGCAAGCGAGGCACCCGCTCCTTACAGCACGGGGCGGTAGTCGCCGTTATACAGCCGAGATAGA
>CAZZCI010000253.1:0-4225 GCA_964653015.1 uncultured Rhodothermales bacterium | reverse complement strand
TGAACATTGAGGAGATGGCGGCTACGTGGGCTTGGGAGAGGCGTCACAACACGCTGTGACGATACGAGTCCTTGCGCGCTGAAAGGCTGAAGGCACGTCTCCGCTGAATATGGTGGCATGAAAGCCTCCAGGCTGCATCCAGTCGGGGGCTGCTTCTTGCACACTACGGATTCAGCACATCGCGCATGGTAAGCGCGGGCGCATTGCGCTGCTGACGGTAGATAAGCGGCTCCGTGAACGCATCCGACTCACGCGCTACCTGGGTAGGCACATCGGTTTCGTTCACAATGGCGTAAACCAACTCGGTAGTGCGACGATATGCCTGGTTCACCATCCGCTGCTCGGTGATGATCTGGTGGTAGCGCATGTGCAGAGTGCGATACGCCGTAGTCTCATCCACCATGTCTACGATAGCTGCATGCTCGTCAATGCGCTCACGGTGAGTTTCCACAAACCCCTCAAACCGCTCAGCCAACCGCTCCAGCGCCTCATTGGTGGCAGCCGCTTCTTGCAGGGCCTCCAAATCGCGCTCGGCACTGCGCAAATCATCGGCAAAACGATCCGTCGCCTGCTGCATCTGTGCATAGGTGCGGGCTTCGGTATCGTGGCCGCCATAGGTGCGGCATCCAGTTAGCACGATCAGCACCGCAAGGGCACTAAGCAGAACAATCCGTGGAGTAGACGTCATGGTACACAAGGGTCGAAGCATTGGGCGGGAAGACGATAGGTTATAGATAGCCAACACAGAGGGAGGTTGTCGATACGTCGTCACGATTTCAGCATGTTTTTCACCTTTATCTATCCCCTGCCGTGTCTAATTTAGCAGAAACACCCTTGTAACTATAGAGGTACCACACGGTCCTATCCTCTTCACTCTTTCCGCACGAGAGCGGGTTGGCAGTATGGAGTCTTCGGCGGTTTCAGTGGCTTCGTTGCGGCAGCGCTTGCGACGCATGTATCGGCGCGATGCTCGCATGCAGGCGGCTGCAGCATTTTTCTGGGGACTCGTAGGCAGTGGGGCGCTATGTGCGCTCATTGTGGCGCTGGAAGCCTGGCTCTGGATGCCGCCCCCGGTTCGTATCGTGGTGCTATCTTCCGGAGCCGCAGGCGCTGGCCTCTACTTGGGACACACCGTGTTCCCCCCGTTACTGCAGAGCCTGGGCATATGGCCGTTGCCCAGCGATGAGCGTCTGGCCCGCACGGTAGGAGCATCCACCCCCGCCATTGCCGATCGCCTCGTGGCGCTGTTTCAGCTAGAGGAGGGGCGCGCCAGTGCGTCACCTCCAGCCGTACGCCATGCCGCGGTACAACAACTTGCTGCCCAACTCGATCCTGAACCCTTCGACGCCCTTGTCGACACCGACCGCGTGCGCCGGGCCGCCCCCTGGCTGGCCGTGCCCGTACTGGCAACCGCGCTCATCGTGGCTGGTCCGGTGGCGCTCTTTTCGGATGCCTCGGCGCGCCTCTTTTCGCCCGGCACAGCCTTTGAGCGGCCCGCCCCGTACGTGTTGCAGGTCGCCCCTGGATCCGCGGAACTGGTGGAGGGCGATGACTTCACGGTGGAAGCACACATTACCGATCAGATGGGCGAACCACCGTCGGAGGTCGTTGTCGAGATGGATACGCCCGACGGGGTGCGCGAACACCGGATGAGCCAAGACGACTCGCATACGTGGACGGCTGCGCTCTCGAACATACGGTCGTCGTTTTCTTATCGCGTACGCACGGCTGAGGTGCAGTCCACCACGTACGATGTCGATGTAGCGGCCCGTCCGCAGGTGCGCCGCCTGAACGTGACCGTGCATCCCCCTGCGTACACCAATCAGACTCCCGAGTCGCTCCCAGCCAACACAGGCGATGTGACCGCCCTGCCGGGGAGCGAAGTGCACGTACAGGCCACGCTTGGCGGAGGCCCCATCACCGAAGCTGCGCTGCAATTCGAAGGCACCGCCGACCGCCCCATGACGGTGGCTGCCGATAGCGCATCGGCCCGCTTCACTGTAGAGCAACCCACCACATACCAGATCCACATCCAAAATGAAGAGGGGATCCCCAACCCCGCCCCAATTCAACATCGGGTAGAGGTGCGTCCGGACGAGCCTCCACGCATTTCGTTTGAGGCCCCCGACCCCATGACGACGCTCGAAAGCGACCGCACCACTGAACTGGATCTGCGCATCCGCGACGACTTCGGGTTCTCTCAACTGCGCATCCACTATCGGCCTCACTACGGGGGGGAATCGGATGAGGACGTCTCCTTCGAGTCGTTCGACATCCCCATCGACGCTCCCTACGATACCGACCAGCGTGTTGAACACACCTGGCTGCTTCTGCAAGACACCGGGCTCGACCTGCTTCCGGGCGACGAAGTCGAATACTACGCCGAGGTGTGGGATAACGACGCAGTGGCCGGCTTTAAGTCCGCCGAAACCAATCGGCAGCGCCTGCGCATGCCCACCGCCGCGGACCGCTACGCCGACCTCGACCGCTCCCAGGACGATACGCAGTCGGCTCTCGATGCCGTAAACGAGCGGTCGTCTGCCCTGCAACAACAGTTTGAGCAACTTCGCGACGAGGTCCGCCGCACGCAAGACGCCTCGTGGGAAGACCGCGAAGAGGCGCAGCGGCTGCGCGAACAGCAAGAAGAAATGAGCCAACAAATCGACGAGGCAGCGCAGCGTCTGGAGGAGTCCACCCGGCAGATGGAGCGCGACGGTCTGGCGCGCGAGGAGACGCAGCAGATGTATCAGGAGCTGCAAGACGTGATTCAGGAGATCGACAATCCTGACCTGCAGGATGCGCTGCGGCAACTGCAAGAGGCCATGGAGGAGCTCGACTTTGGCGATATGCAGCAGTCCATGGGGGATGTGGAAGATGAACTCGCCGACTACCAGGAACGCCTGGAGCGTGCCATGGAGCTCTTCAAGCGTCTGCGCACCCAGCAGAAGCTGGATGAGATGACCGATCGTGCCGACCAGCTAGACGAGCAGCAAGGCGATCTGCAATCCGATACTGAAGCCGCCGCCCAAGACGCCGACGAGGCGCCCGATTCCGATGCGCTGCAGCGCCGCCAAGAAGATGCCCGTGCCGAAATGGAGGCGCTGCAGGAAGCGCTCGACGACTTTGCTGAGGACCTGGCCGACACACCCAACGCCCCCACCGATTCCTACGACGACCTGCAAGAGCAGCTTGAACAGGGCGACATTCAAGAACAGATGGAGGCTGCCGCCGAGGCGCTTCAGCAGCAAGATTGGTCGTCTGCACAGGATGCTCAGCAACAAGCAGGCGATCAGCTTGCCGATATGTCTGAATCGCTCGGGCAGATGCAAGCAGAGATGGACCAGGCCCAATCCCAGATGAACGTGAACGCCATCTGGTACGCCCTCGAAAACACGCTTTGGCTTTCAAAAGAGCAAGAAGCCCTGCGCAATGAAGTCAGCCAGTTTGCCGATGATGCCGCTGAACTGCGCACCCTTATGCGCACCCAAAACAATCTACGCACCGGATTAGAATCGGTGGGCGACTCGCTTTCGGCAGCTGCACGCAACACGCCTCAACTGCGGCAGGTGGTGCGCGAACGGCTGGGAGCGGGTCTCAACGCCATGCAGCAAGCCGTGCAACACCTTGACGATCGCGAAGGCGACCAGGCGCGCCCCCAGCAAACCGATGCCATGACGGTCCTCAACGAGTTGGCCTTACTGCTGTCGCAGCTACTCGACCAGATGGAAGGCGAAGGCGGCGGTGAAGGGGGCGGCATGTCGATGGATCAGATGATCCAGCAGATGCAAGAAATGTCGGGCGACCAGCAGGCGCTTAACCGTGAACTGCAAGAACACCTCGAGAATGTGGCTGGCGAGCGCTTGAGCGTAGACGAAGAGGCGCGCCGCGAGCAAATTGCCGCCGAGCAAGAGCGGTTGCAAGAAGCGATGCGTGCGATGAGCGAAGAAGACGCCGCCGACCAGATGCTGGGCGACCTAGACGACATTGCTGATGCGATGGAGGAATCGCTCCGCGACCTCGAAAACCCACGAAACGAACGCGACCTGCTCGACCGGCAACAGCGCATCCTCTCTCGTATGTTGGATGCGCAACGGGCCCTGCAAGCGCAAGGCCAAAGCGACGACCGCCAGGGCGACCGGCCCGGCGACATTGAGCGTCGCCCTTCGCCGGATGAACTCCCCCCGCATGAAGCCACAGAGGCCCTACGCCAGGCCCTGATTGACGC
>CAZZCI010000252.1:3105-4227 GCA_964653015.1 uncultured Rhodothermales bacterium | reverse complement strand
CTCATCGTTTTTGCTAGACAGAGGATACCACATACCATGAAAAGATTAGCTACACAGTTTCTGTGTGGGCTTGTGGTGCTACTATTAGCACCCGGGCTCGTTTTTGCACAGGACGGAACGGTTACTGGAACCGTAACCGATGCCGACAGCGAAGAGCCGCTGCCCGGTACAACCGTCCAAATTCCTGAATTAGGTATTGGAGCAGCCACAGACGCGGAAGGGAGCTTCTCGCTGACTGTTCCTGAAGGCACCCATACGCTCACGGCCTCATTTGTAGGCTACCAGACGTTCACGCAAGACATTGAAGTCGTGGCGGACGAAACACTCACCGTCGATATTCCGCTCGAAATTGCGCAAGAGCAGCTTGGTGAAGTCGTCGTTGGAGCCCTTGGTATTCAGCGCGATCGCACGCAAAGCCGTGTATCCGTGGGGCGTGTTGATGCCTCTGATATTGCCGAGCGTGCCAGCTTCGACAACGTATCGCAACTTATTAGCGGCAACGTAGCCGGCGTAAGTGCCAGCGCGTCGTCTGGTAACGTGGGCGGCGGCATTCGCTTTAACGTTCGCGGTGGGGGCGGCCTTGGCGGTGACGGCCAGCCGGCCATCTATGTGGACGGTACCCGCATCGACAATAATGAAGTTACTGGATTTGGAGCTGGTGGACAGGGCGTTTCCCCGTTGGCTGATCTAAATCCCAACGACATCGAAAACATCGACATCATTCGCGGACCGTCTGGTGCAGCGATTTATGGGGTGGATGGGTCGAACGGCGTTGTGCTCATTACCACCAAAAGCGGTAGCTTCTCAGCGGAGCCCTCGTTTAACGTGGAGTACCGCGGCACTGCAGGCTGGAGCGACCAAGAGCGTGAATACAGCGACCGCAATCACGTAACGGCTGATCTCGCCAACGATCTTTTCAGCACCGGTTCGGTGCAAGAGCACCAGGTATCGGCTTCGGGCGGGGCAGACTTTGCCCGCTTCTTTGCGTCGGTTAACCATCGCATTGTAGATGGAACGCTTCCTCGTAATGAGGGCGAGCGGACGACCATGCGCGGTAACTTCGAAGCATTCCCTACAGAGGATGTCTCGATTCGCGCCAATGCATCGTTCACGTTGAACGAG
>CAZZCI010000252.1:0-3005 GCA_964653015.1 uncultured Rhodothermales bacterium | reverse complement strand
TTCAATGAGCGGACCGGCGGCCTGTTTATGCAGCAGGAGTTTATATTCGATAACACGTATACACTCACAGGATTGGTGCGTCGTGATGTAGCCACCTCGTTCGGGGAAGACGTTTCGAGTGTGCTGTATCCGAGTGTAACAGGATCGGTTACGCTGTCGAACTTTGACTTCGTGCCCGATGCCTTTACCAACCTGACGTTCCGTTCGGCCTATGGGGAAACCGGTGAACTGCCCGGACTGCTGGATGGTGAACCGCTGCGCTTTGCCGCTACCGTTGCCGAGTTTGGCGGGAGTGCCTCGATCAGCTCGGTCGGAAACCCGGAGATTGAGCCGGAGCGCATTCGTGAGTTCGAAACAGGAATTGACTTTGACCTCTACGATCGCTACTCCGCCGATATTACCGCATGGTGGCAATGGGCCACTGATTCGATTATCGATGCGCCCCTGCCGTCCTCAAGCGGATTTGGCTTTCAGTCTCTACCCACAAACGTAGGAGGCATTAACAGCCGTGGTCTTGAGCTTACGTTGGGCGCTACGCCTTACGTGTCTGAGTCGGCTCGCCTGGACCTGACCTTCACCTACGGCTATCAGTGGAGCGAAGTCCAAGATCTCGGCGACGATCGGGATGAGATCTTTGGTGGATTCAACCGTAATGTGTTGAAACCCGGATTGCCGCGTCAGGCCTTCTTTCTCGTGCCCGTTATCGGGGCCAACTTCGATGAGGATGGCGTCTACACCGGTCCACAAACCGGCGAACGCACCCAGGTTGGAAACCCGATTCCGGATCACACCGGTGGGCTTCGCATCAACGCAACGCTCTTCGAGAACCTGTCGCTGAGCGCGTTTGCCGAATATGCAGCAGGCCACCAGGTCTTTAACAGCACCGCAGGTTTTGGTGCAGGAACAGGCGGCTACCCGGTTCGAAACGAACTGTCGGATCGCCTTGACCAGCTTACGCCCGGCACCGATGAGTATATCGATATTGCCGAGCAGTTCGCGCGTACCAATACCAACTTCGATGCTAACTTTGTCGAAGATGCTGACTGGATCAAGATTCGCGAAGTGTCGGCTCGGTATAACTTTACCGACCTGCTTCAGCGCAGTGGGGCCACTCCGGTAAACAACGTGACGCTCGGATTTGCCGCGCGCAACCTGTTTACCTTCACTAACTACTCAGGACCTGATCCGGAAGTAAACTTCACCGGAGGCCGGGGACTGATTCGTGGACAAGACTTCCTGACACTGCCGCAATCGCGGGAGTTCCAGATTAGTCTGACGCTTGGGTTCTAAATCTCCCTTGGCTAGCAAAAGCGTCCTCACGGGGCTGCCAGTGCCTATGGCAAAAGGCAGCCCCCACCGGGGACTCCATTTTCCACGAATACAAATACGTTAGCTTATACGACTATGAGACTACTATCTCTCTTTACAGCCGTCCTTGTTGGGGCCTTGAGCCTTACAGCATGTGACAGCATCATCGATGATACGCTCGACCCCATCTCAACGGTGGGAGATGCCGAGCTCACTGATCCTGAACAAATGGAGTTCGTTATTAACGGAGTCCAGGCACGTAGCAACAACGTGCAAGACAACATGAGCGTGCAAGCCGGACTGATGTCCGACCAGTTCATCTTTGGCGGTGGCATCGGGGGAGGCGCTACCTTCCCTACCTTCCGTGATCTGATGCGCGGGCTTCCGTCTGACACCAATCCACTGAACAATAACTCGGTGGATGGCACGCAAAATCACCTTGGCCAGTACCGGTTCTTGGCCGACGATCTGCTGCGTCGTCTTAATGAAATCGGTGCCGATGCCTTTGAAGAAGGGGAAGACGACCCACTGTGGATTCAAGGCAATTACAAAGCCAACTTTCATGGTGGCGTAGCTCGGTATTACTGGGCGACCTACTTTGGGCTGGAGCCGGGCATTAACAGCCCGGGTGGTGGCGTAATCTCTGAACTCGAAAATCCGGCTGATACCGAGCGCGGCGAGTTTATCGCCTCCGCGGATATGTATGATCGTGCACTTAGCAAGCTCAACGATGCGCTTCCGTTTGCTGATGCGTATCAGACGCGCGTCATCAACACGATTAAGGCGCGGATTGCGCTTTTCCAGGATGATCTTGCCGAGGCCGAGGCACGCGCCAGTGAAGGTCTTGAACCGGGTGATGCCCCTTTCCAGAACATCTATCGGGATGGGTCAGGAAATCAGCAAAACACCTGGTTCTCGCAAGGAGGCCCAGGCCGTACCCAAGCCGTAGCGGCGCCGCGCTTCTTCCACGGTGCTGAGTACCTGGATGGCGATCTTGAAAGCCCGGAATCTGTTCGCATTCCGCAGTTTGATGGCGAAGACGCTGGTCAAGTCATTGACGGCGGGGCTACTCTTCTCAACCGAGACGGCGAGCACCCACTCCGTGTAGATATTGGCTTTGGCGATGGGGATTCTGTTCCGCTTTATGCGCAGGGCCTCTACACCAACCGCGGCAATAATATCGACTTTGCCACCTGGCAAGAAAATCACCTCATGTTAGCTGAAATCAATCAGCGCAATGGGGACGATGCTCTTGCTCTTGAGCAGGTCAACGAAGTGCGTGCCTCGCACGGCCTTGCTGATATTGATGCCGCTGATTACGATGGCATGAACACCATCTACGTAGAGCGAGACAAGGAGCTGTTCACCATGTCGCTCCGTCTTCCCGATCAACGCCGGGCTACGCTGTTCAACATTGATGGCCTCGATATAGACCGTCATGGATGGCACCTCGCCGATAATGTATGGGCCCATTTGCCCATCACACTCGCCGAGCGTCTGAATAATCCGAACCTGCCGAATGAGCTTCCCTGATCAGAGGCACGCAATCGGATGCGTATGTTGACCTGCTTTCGATAGTCGGTTTGTGCGCACGTAAATCATCACAAAGCCTGCCGCGTCATGCGGTGGGCTTTGTGTGTTTGAGGCCATCTGTTTGATGCATTTCCCGGTCCGTATCAAACAACTGCAGCGCGCGC
>CAZZCI010000251.1:0-4228 GCA_964653015.1 uncultured Rhodothermales bacterium | reverse complement strand
CGCTCGTAGGTGACGCGCACAGTGGCGGTGTCCTCTGAAGACACATCTACCGTCCAGGTGCCATCGCTGACGGTGCCTTCGCCGGAGATCGTTGTAGCAGATACCTCTGCGGGCAGTCCCAGGTCGACCTCGGCCCCGGTAACGCCTGCGGTACCAAGATTGGCAAGCTGAATCGGGCCGGTTTCTGCGGCGGATTGGGCTGTCAGGCGCAGTTGCGCGTTGCCGAGGGTACTCTCGTACGCGCCGAGACTAGCGGTACCGTTCTGGATGCGCGCATCTCCCAACAGATCGGTGGTCACGGTTTCGGCGACCCCGCCAGGTTCGAAAGGTGCATTCGTGCCTGCATTAACCGCTGGAGCCCCCTCCAGGAGACGGAGGCCGTCGTCGATAGTCCCGAAAACGCCATCGTTGCCTGCCGGATTGCCGCCATTTACAAAGAACGGATCCGTGTCGAGGTTGTCTCCGCCATCCGTATTGTCAGTTCCTTCAACGCGGCTTCCGTTCACCCCATTCTCAATGAGGGTGTGCGATACCGTGGGAGCAGCGCCTTCGTTAAACATCTCACTGCCCCTACTGGCATTGTTGTCCCACAGGATTGCATTCACAATCTGCGGATTGCTCGTACCCGTGCCATTGACAAGATTGTAGAGAGCACCTCCGTCGTTGCTTGCATCGTTGCGCGTGAAGGTTACATTTATGAACTGTGGATCACTTATGCCATCATCACCCCCACTCCAAACGGCGCCTCCGTCGCTGCCTGCGGTGTTGCCGGTGAACACACTGCTCGTGATGAGGGGGCTACTCACCCCATCAAAAACACCGGAGTTGAATATCGCACCGCCGTTACTGCCGGCTGTGTTGCCTTCAAACACGCTATTTGTGATTTCTGGACTGCTTATCCCGTCATCGAACCCCGCATTGAAGACGGCGCCGCCGCTTTCGCTTGCCGTGTTGTTTATGAAGAATGTACCTGTGACACGCACGCTGCTTTCGCCATTGCGGCCCTGTGCGTAAATCGCTCCCCCATTTTCAGAAGAATTGTCGGTGAGCACGCTGTTTGCGATACGCGGATTGCTTTTCCCACCGCTTCCATTGGCATAGATCGCGCCTCCACGCGTGTCTGCGACGTTGCCGGTGAACGTGGCGTTCGTAATCTGCGGACTGCTTGTGCCGTTGGAGCGGCCCCCGCTGTAGATCGCCCCGCCCTCAAGATTTGCGAAGTTTCCGATGAAGGTGAGTCTGATAAGCACTGGACTGCATTCGTTGCCGGTGTCCTGGCCGTCGCAGTAAAGCCCTCCTCCGCGGCTACCGGTCGAGTCGGTGCCATTAGCATGACCACCGGTAATCACGAGGCCATCCAGCACCGTGTCATTCATGATGGTTCCGCCGGAGGTGCCATCGAGATACACCACTGTGTAACTGTTAGAGCCGCTAATGTCCGAAGCATCCTCGGTGATGCCGCTGGCGTTTGTATTGTCGTTATTGTCAATGTCGCCGGATAGTACGGTGGGATTCGCCTCCAGGTCGCGGCTATCGAGTTTACTTTCCACATCGCTGATGTCAATAAACGTCTCGCTTCCACTCCAGCCGCCATATATCTTCAGGCCGTCCTGGTCGCCGCTGATCTCAAAGCGTGCGTCGCGGTCGGATTCGTCATCAGTTGGCAGATAGCGCCCGGTGGCAATCACAATCACATCGTTCCCCGTGGCGCGGTTGAGTGCATCCTGTAGATCCGTAAACGCGTCGTCGAACGACGAGCCGTCGTTTTCGCCGGCTGCAGCGCTTGCATTCACGTAGTAGATCGGACCGGAGTACGAAGCATCGCGCTCATACGCGCCGAGGCTCACGGTGCCGTTCTGGATGCGGTCTTCGCCCAGCAGATCGGTGTCGATGCCCGTAGGCAGGGCGCTGTTGTCGCCTGCGTTGAGCGCGGGAGAGCCGAACTCCAAACGGAGTCCGTCATCCTCAGTGCCGAAGGCACCATCGCTTCCCGCTGGATCGCTTGCATCTGCAAAGAGTGGATCGGCGTCGAGGTTATTCCCGCTGTCGTCGTTGTCATCACCACTAACGCCCAACCCGTTAACGCCGCCCTCAATGAGCGTGTGTGCAAGCGTAGGCGTGGCATTGCTGTTGTAAATCTCGGCGCCATCCCCCAGGGCGGTGTTGCCCCAAAGAATGGTGTTGGTGACTTCAGGGGTGCTCGTGCCACTGAACCCACTGTTATAGAGTGCACCGCCGTCCATCTCGGCGGTGTTGCCAATGAAGGTTGTGTTTGTAATGCGCGGGCTACTCACACCGCCATCTCCACTGTTAAACACCGCGCCCCCTTCGTCTGCAGAGTTCTCGGTGAAGACGCTGTTTGTGATTTCTGGATTGCTCGTGCCGCTACTAAGTGCCCAATTGAAGATGGCACCGCCGCTGTCACTGGCAGTGTTGCCGCTAAAAACTGAACCGGTGACTTGCGGGCTGCTTATACCGTTGAGACCGCTGTTGAAGATTGCGCCGCCAGATCCTGCGGAGTTACCTGTGAAGACTGTGCTGGCAATGCCTGGGTTACTCGCACCAAAGAGACCATTATTATAGATCCCGCCGCCGCGTTCATCGGCAGTGTTGTTAATAAAATGAGCGTTGGTAAGCGTGGGACTACAGATGTTACGTTCACCATCACAGTACAGCCCACCTCCGCGGCCATTACCGTTAGCAGAAGACCCGTTGGCGTTGCCGCCGGTTACGGTCACGCCATCCAGCAGAGTGGACTCGGTTATACCATCAGCAGCGTCAGCGCCAATTCCTTCGCCCCCGTTGAACACAAGCACATGGTAGGCATTGCCGTTGGCTGTGCCACTATTGTTAAGATCGCCAGAGAGGATGGTCTCGTTGGTCTTCAGTTCACGACCGTCCAGCGCGTTCTCCACCTCTGACACATCGCTAAACGTTTCGCTTCCGCTCCAGCCGCCGTAGATCTTCAGACCGTCCTGCGCGCCGGTGACTTCGAACGTAGCGGTGCGGGGATTGCTGGCATCGAGGCGGGCGCTGGGCGTATAGGTGCCCGCCGCAATCACGATGACGTCGCTTCCCGTGGCATTGCTTAGCGCGCCTTGCAAGGAGAGCGCATCGCCGTTGGCAAACGAGGAGCCGTCGTTGCTCGCTTCGCCAGTCTCGGTGACGTGGTAGACGGTTTGTGCGTGGGCCGTACCGACTGTGCCAAGAGCCCCCCCCAAGAAAACAAAAAGCGCGAGTGCGGCAGCAGCGAAAAGGCGCAGATAAATAGAACGGGAGCTGGTGGAGGGGTTGCAGTAGCAAGGAGTCATAATCGGTTCAGCACACGTGGATCATAGAACGGACAGCAATCGGCCCGACTCATCCACTGGCGCAGACGGTAGAGCGTAGAAGGCTCTTCTATATACTGCTTTTGGATGTCATCCGCTTGTCTATTCGTCTCAATCCCTTGTCTATTTGTCTCAATTTCTGTCTCAAGCAGGTAAAACGGGTGTTTTTTGTGCTTCTGTGAAGAAAATGGCTCTAAACACAGCTGGCGCTCCAGTCCTGAACTGTACGTTGTTTGTTGGATACAGCTTGTGTCCGCGCCCCCCATTTCGTATCCCTCCCACACCGTTCCTGACCTATGCCCGACCTGCTCTGTGTAAGCGACATCCATAGCGACCGTAGCGCAGCTCGCCGTCTCGTAGACCGTGCGCCTGAGGTAGACATTGTTGTGGGCGCTGGCGACTTCTGCGATATGCGGCGCGGGCTCGATCGCACCATCGGCATTCTTTCGGAGATCGATACGCCCACGGTGCTCGTGCCCGGCAACGCGGAAAGCGTGGAGGAACTACAGCAAGCGTGTGCCAATTGGGAGGCGGCCCACGTATTGCACGGCAGCGGCGTGACGCTGCAGGGCGTTCCGTTCTATGGCATCGGCGGCGGCATTCCGGTGACGCCCTTCGGTGCATGGAGCTGGGATTTTACCGAACAGCAGGCCACGGCTCTGCTGGCTGATTGTCCGGACAACGCAGTGCTGGTGTCGCACTCCCCTCCGAAAGGCGCTGCCGACCGCGACTCTCGCGGACGCTCACTCGGCAGCACGGCCCTGCGCGATTCGATCCGACGCACCACGCCACGCCTGGTGGTGTGCGGGCACATCCACGGAAGCTGGAACACCGAAGAGCACATTGAGGACACGCCTGTGCTAAACGCGGGCCCCGAGGGGCATGTGCGGGTGGTGTAG
>CAZZCI010000250.1:1678-4282 GCA_964653015.1 uncultured Rhodothermales bacterium | reverse complement strand
TCCATAATCCAGTGCATCAATCATCGACGCAATGCGACGGTCTTGGTGCGGAGGGGCCTGATAGTGTATTTGTGCCACGGCTTGAGGACCGTTGGCTCCATCCCCTTGTCCAGCGTGGTCGGTGTACACGTACTCCTCGTTGATTACTGTGGCCAGACGGTGAATCTGTGCGATGAGCTCGGGCTCGGTAACAGGCACCACTGCAGTGCGTTCTACGTAATCCTTTCGGATCAGCGCCAGCAGATCGTCGCGCAACTGGGCCAACCCCATGCCACGCAGGGCTGACACAAACACCGCATCAGGATAGTCTCGACGCAACGCCCGAAGCAAGTGGGTGTCTTCTAGCGCATCCACTTTATTGAACACGAGCAGAGTAGGCAACTCGTTGGCCTCAAGCTCTTCCAGCGTTTCATCAACCACGCGCATGTGGTCCTCGAAGCGCGGGTGGGTAACGTCGATAACGTGGAGCAACAGGTCGGATGTGCGCACTTCATCGAGTGTGCTCTTGAAGCTCTCAATGAGGCGGTGGGGCAGTTTACGGATAAAACCGACCGTGTCCGACAACAAAATCTCTTCGTCTTCCTCCAGCGTGATGGTGCGTGTGGTCGCATCAAGCGTAGCAAAGAGTTGGTCTTCGGCCAACACATCTTCATTCGCTAACGCGTTCATCAGCGTTGACTTGCCTGCGTTGGTGTATCCGACCAACGAGACAAGTGTTTGCGAGGTGCGCGCCTTGCGTTGGGTGGTTCGCTGACGATCAATCTGCTCCAGCTTCTCACGAAGCGTTGCCATGCGCTTATCAATCAGGCGACGGTCGGTCTCGATTTGCTTTTCGCCGGGCCCTTTCGTTCCGATGCCTCCTTTTTGACGGGAAAGGTGCGTCCATCGACGGGTGAGCCGCGTGCGCAGATAGTCGAGCTGCGCCAGTTCGACTTGTGTTTTAGCTGCCGCCGTTTTGGCACGCCCCGCAAAGATGTCAAGGATCAGCCCGGAACGATCGAGGAGCTTCGCATCCATCTGCCGCTCGATGTTGCGGACCTGCACAGGCGCTAAGTCATCGTCAAAGATGACCAGATCAATGTCTTGATCTGCAACCATGCGCTTAATTTCTTTGACTTTGCCCGACCCGATAAAAGTAGCCGGGTCAATGCGAGTGCGCGACTGCGTCACCCGCTCTTTGACGTGGGCGCCGGCGGTACGCGCCAGCTGTTCCAGTTCGTTCAAGTTATCGCGCACGGCCCAGCGCGACGTATCGGGGGTAATAACCCCCACAATGAGAGCCGATTCGGTCGTGTCCGGAGAGGTTGCAATCAAAGAGGCAACAGCGGTTGATGAGAAATCTAGTGAGGGGGCTTTTCCGTGTAGGCAAGCCCTCCACTCTACCTAATGTTTACCAACAGCCGATTGCGGTGTTGCATGGTTAGGATTCAGATGATTGTTCAGATCAGATAGGTGGTTTACATCCCGCCACAACAAAACCCCGCCTCAGCGGGAGCTGAAGCAGGGTTAGGGGCCGTGGAGCTAAGCGGATTCGAACCGCTGACCTCTGCAGTGCGATTGCAGCGCTCTACCAACTGAGCTATAGCCCCATGATTCGCTATGTGTGGGTCAAAACGAGAGGCGGGGCACTCGGTTCCAGTTGCATTTGTGCTCTTGCATGATCTTTCGTTAAACCAAGCGCCTCTACCGACGCATCCACACCCGGTCGATACGTTGCGCACAGAGGGGCGCCACATCCACGTAATGTGTGCACTCGGCAATTGGGGTTCCTGTTATTCGATCAGCGGATAAGGTATTGGCTACGAGCAGCCCATCGAGTCCGGCCTCGATTAGACGTGTAGGAGCCTCGTTCAAAAATAGACCATGTGTAACGGCTGCCCACACCGTTTTTGCTCCCCGTTTTCGACATGCTCGTATAGCTTGTGCCATGGTGCCTCCTGTGCTAATCATGTCGTCGACAACCACGACGGTGCGTCCCTCAACGGTGCCCGTGAAGGCTTCTTCGGTTACTTGGTCAGGATGTACGCGCTGCTTGTGAACAAGAGCCAGTTCGGTAGCAGCCGACCGATGCGGGGCCAGCGCATCGGCCCAGGCTCGGGCACGCCGCCAGGCGCCCGCATCGGGGGCGCATACGGCCAAGGGTTCGTCATCGGGAAGATGTCCCCGCAAGGCATCGGCCATTTGTGCGGTGGCATCTACCGACCACGACGGGCCAGCAAACGCGTTGTGAAGGGCTGCCGGCGTGTGCACATCCACTGTAAGCAAGGCATCTAGCCCAGCCTGTTGGAGGTGTTGCATCACAATGTTCAGGCCCATGAGCGATGTAGGCGTACTCCGTTTGTCGCTGCGGGCATACGCCAGATAGGGAATAACTCCAATGCATGTGTTTACGCCTGCCGTTTTAAGCTGATGGATGCCAAAAACAAGCTGCATCAGGCGGTCGTGCACCGACTGGTCTGGCGTTGTGGCTGTGGATGCGACCAGTATCATGGACGCATGCAGATGTTCAGGCGGCCATTGCAGTTCGAATTCACCATCTGGAAAGTGCGTAACGGTTGCTGCGACGCACGGAATGTGATGGTGCTCAGCAAAGCGCTCGGCAAA
>CAZZCI010000250.1:0-1578 GCA_964653015.1 uncultured Rhodothermales bacterium | reverse complement strand
CAGTCGAGCCATTCCTCAGCAGGAATTGTGGACAGTGCTTTGGGGCTAGCGCCACGCTCAAAAACGGGACGCAGCAGAAAATCGCCCTCGTGATAATGCGTACCGCACGTGTAGCACGAGGCTTCGTGATCAAGCTGTATCGGCGTATATCCCGATATGACCCATCCGTCGTGGCCGGTATGCGTGGCCAAGCTTTCCAGCGCTGCCCGCACCGTGCGCGACTTGTTGCCGCCGTAGTACGTTTCGGCCAGTTCGTTTAGGAGTGTAACGGCTTCTTCGTCAAGGGTAAAGTTGAGTCGCTTCATAAGCTGCAAGGTATACACACAAAAAGGACTGTGGTGTGTACTGACACGCATCCGAAAAGATCAGGGTGGAGCATGACACATGCTCTGTCCTTGTTTTCACTGTCCCTGTCGCAACCGTTGACCAAGACGGCTGGGTAAGTCAGCGGCCTCGATACGCGCAACGGCTCCATCCACATTATAGCTGAACCGGACGCATCGATGAAGCCGCGACGTCGTATCGAACAGAACCAAGCTGCCTTTTGGTGAATGATCGCGGGGCTGTCCTACGCTTCCCACATTGATAAGGTATCGATGTCCATCACGCACTTCAAACACGCCAAGCGAATCGGCAATCACGGCAGGAATATGCGTATGTCCGATGAAACAAAACGGGGTATCGAAGTGATCGAACTGCGCTTGAATGGCCCGGTAGTCTGAAAGATGTTTCCATTCCTGCGGGACATCCGGTGTAGCGTGTACAAAGGTGCAGGTATCTGTTGTCTCCACAAGCGGAAGATCGCGTAGGTACGCTAAGTCTTCTTCCGCAAGCACCTCGCGATGGTACTGTGCTGCCTTTTGGGCCGAGCCCGGGAGCACGTTCATTCCTTGCCCGGTGCCCACTACGTAATCATGGTTGCCCTGCACAACGACAGAGCAGTGCGTACGCACCAGGTCCAAACACGCTTGGGGATCTGCATTGTATCCCACAATATCTCCCAAACAGTAGACGGCATCAACCTGCGCCTTGTCCACGATACGTAATGCCGCCTCTAACGCCTGCAGGTTAGCGTGAATATCCGACAGAATGGCTAAACGCACAGTAACCTGAAATCCAATGGATACAACATCAACGGATGCAACACAATGGTACGTATTGCATGTTCTTCGGATAACGCGCATGGATGCGCGCAGTCGTTCAGTTTGACACGCAATCAATGAGCGGCAACGCCGATAGTTCTTGCACTCCGTCCTAAAAACCCCGTTGTTGATGGATGATCCGGAATGGCCCCGGTCGTGCCGTTGCCTGTCTCATTTGTAGGTATGTGTCTGTGTCTTCTTCGCAAACAACAGTGGGAGTTGTCCTAGGTGGGGTAACTCCTGAACACGAAGTCTCTATCATTTCAGCGCTTCAGGCTGCTGCCGCACTCGACCGAAGCCGGTATCATCCTGTTCCTCTTTACATCGCCAAAGACGGTACCTGGTATACAGGCCCCGACCTTCTTTCGGTGGATACGTATCGCGACATAGACGCATTGCGGGCAACCGCCTATCCTGTTTCGATGCATCCGGGCCG
>CAZZCI010000249.1:0-4290 GCA_964653015.1 uncultured Rhodothermales bacterium | reverse complement strand
GAAACATACCCTACGGGGGTAGGGTTTGTACAACACGATGCAAGCTCATACAGCATGTTTCAGGTATGCAAATGGACGATGACAAGCGCGAGACGGTGCTCAACCGATTGCGTCGAATTGAGGGACAGGTGCGCGGGCTCCAGCGTATGATCGAGGACGACCGATACTGCGGCGACATTCTGAATCAGATTAGCTCGGTGCAAAAATCGCTGCGTGCTACGGGTAAAATTGTCACCCGCAATCACCTCGAAACCTGTGTGACCGACGCGCTGCGCTCAGGCGATACCGACGCAGCCGAGCGCACCTACGACGAAGTCATGGATCTGCTCTACAAACAAATTCAATAGCAATGACCGATTCCACAGAAGTCCGAACGCTCACCATCGAAGGCATGAACTGCCGCCAATGTATTGCTGCGGTAGCCGACGCGCTGAATGCACTCGACAACATGAAGGTGGAAAACGTGAACATGGGCACGGCCCGTGTGCGAGGTACCGAAGCCAACATATCGC
The DNA here is from genome assembly GCA_964653015.1 of uncultured Rhodothermales bacterium. Classification (GTDB taxonomy): domain Bacteria; phylum Bacteroidota; class Rhodothermia; order Rhodothermales; family Salinibacteraceae; genus Longimonas. The sequence continues at coordinate 3,778 of CAZZCI010000249.1, read as the reverse complement.
GCGAGCGGTTGGCAGAGGTACTGCAAGATGAGGGCTATACGCTCACCGCCATCGAGTAAGCCTGGCCACCGTCGTATCCTTCATAGACCTGCTGCTTCACGATGTCTACCTCAACCACTTCGCGTCGCCTTACTGTGCCGGTTCAGGGTATGACCTGCGCCATGTGTGTTGGGCGTGTAGAAGACGCACTACACGACACCCCAGAAGTGGCCGATGCCGATGTGAACCTGGCCACCAATCGGGCCTCCATCACACTGCACGAGGGGGCCAATCCACGGGCGGCGCTCGATGCGATTGAGAAGGCGGGCTACGAGGTGACTACAACAACCACAACGCTCACCGTGCAGGGCATGACCTGTGCCACCTGTGTGGGGCGTGTCGAGGAGGCGCTACGTGAAATCGATGGCGTGCTCGACGTAGAAGTCAACCTGGCGACCAACCGCGCCACCGTCACGCATCCCCCAGGGACGGTATCGCAGCAGGCATTGCAGGAAGCGATCACCGAGGCGGGATACGACATTATTCAGACAGAGGATGGCCAAAGCCGCCTGGACGCCGAGCGCGACGCGCGTGATCAAGAACGCACATCCTTGAAGCGCGATCTGTGGATTGCCACTGCAGCTACGATCCCGCTGTTTATCCTGGACATGGGCACCATGTGGATCCCGCCGTTTGAGGAGTGGGTCATGGGGCTAATGTCGCAGCAGACGCTGTACGTTGTGTTCTTTGCGCTGGCCTCTATCGTGCAGTTTGGCCCCGGCCTGCGCTTTTACAAGAAAGGGTGGCCCGCTCTGCGCGCAGCTGCGCCCGATATGAACACCCTGGTGATGCTGGGCACCTCGGCGGCCTACGGGTATTCGGTCGTGGCTACGTTCGTGCCGAATATTCTGCCCGAAGGCACCGCGCATGTGTACTTTGAGGCGGCAGCGGTCATCATCACCCTGATCCTGGTGGGCAAGTACCTGGAGGCCGTCGCCAAGGGGCGCACCAGCGCGGCCATGCAGCAACTCATGAGCCTGCAGGCACGCACCGCTCGGGTGGTGCGCAACGGCATCGAAGACGAGATTCCCGTTGAGGAAGTACATCCGGGCGATACCATCATTGTGCGTCCGGGCGAGAAAATACCCGTCGATGGCGTCATTCTGCGCGGCGCCTCCTACATCGATGAGTCCATGATTACCGGCGAACCGGTGCCTGCGGAAAAGTCGGCAGGCGACGAGGTGGTGGGTGGCACAATCAACAAGACGGGGAGCTTCCGTTTTGAGGCTACCCGCGTAGGGGCGGATACGGTGCTATCTCAAATCATCGAGATGGTCGAAGCCGCCCAGGCCTCTAAGGTGCCCATCCAGGACCTGGTTGATCGGGTAGTGCGGTATTTCGTGCCCGCCGTTATGGCCGTAGCCACCGTGTCGTTTATCACCTGGCTGGTTGTGGGTCCGGCTCCCGCATTGTCGATGGCGCTTGTGGCGGCGGTCTCCGTACTCATTATCGCCTGCCCCTGCGCGATGGGACTGGCCACGCCGACTTCCATCATGGTTGGCTCTGGCAAGGGCGCCCAAATGGGCGTGCTCTTTCGTGAAGGCCAGGCGTTGCAGCGCCTCCGCGAAGTGTCGGTTGTTGCGCTCGACAAAACCGGCACGCTAACTCAAGGACAACCGGCCCTTACTGATGTGCAGACCCACGGCAACTGGAATGAGTCCGACGCGCTGCGCCTGATTGCCTCGCTGGAGCAGTCGTCTGAGCACCCCATCGCAGAGGCCATTGTGCAGGCGGCCAAAGAGCGCGGCTTGTCGCTTGTAGAGCCGACGGATTTCGAGGCCGAGCCCGGATTTGGGGTGTCGGGTACAGCGGATGGACACACCGTTCACGTTGGGGCTGACCGTTACATGAGCACACTGGATGTGCCCCTCGATGCACTGGCAGCCACAGCGAGTCAGTGGGCCGATGATGGCAAGACTCCGCTCTTCGCTGCAGTCGACGGACAGCTTGTGGCAGCGATTGCTGTTGCGGACACCATCAAACCCTCAACGCCAGAGGCCATCGATGCGCTGCATGCGCGCGGGCTTCGCGTGGCGATGATTACCGGCGACAATGAACACACCGCCCAGGCTATCGCCGACGAACTTGGTATCGACGACGTGATTGCCGAAGTGCTTCCCGATGAAAAGGTGGAAGCTGTAAAGCAGTTGCAAGAAACGGGTGCGGTAGCCTTCGTGGGCGATGGCATCAACGATGCGCCCGCGCTGGCCCAGGCCGATGTGGGGCTTGCCATTGGCACGGGCACCGACATTGCGATGGAGAGTGCCGATGTCATTCTGGTGAGTGGCGATGTGCGCGGCGTTGTCAATGCGCACGAATTAAGTCGAGCTACGCTGCGGAATATCAAGCAGAATCTGTTCTGGGCGTTCATCTACAACACACTGCTCATTCCAGTAGCTGCTGGAGTCCTATACCCGGTGTTGGGGATTCTGCTGAATCCCATGCTGGCGGCTGCGGCGATGGGGCTGTCGAGCCTATTTGTACTGGGCAATGCGCTGCGGTTACGGCGCTTTGAGCCACCCCTTAGCGTGGGAGACGACATCAACCTTGCCATGGAAGAGTCAGAGCCTAACCAAGCAGCCGCTCTGCCGTAGCGCAAACGATGTGTGAGTTATCGACCAAACGGGATCGTTACCCCAAGCCACGGAAGTCCAATAATGCCCCCGGTGTCTACAAGCGGGCGAAACAGTCCGAAGTCAACCGAGAAGCCTTCCGGGGCATATCGTATACCCGCGGAGATGATGCCCGTGGTTTCGTCATCTGTAACGAAGAAATAGTTTTCCGTGAGCAGGTAAAACCGCTGACTGACGCGGGTAACGCCGCTCACGTTGAAAAAGGGCGCTTGAGAAAAGGAGCCTTCGGCATAGCCATAACCAATGCCTGCTGTCAAATTTTGGTCGTGCCCTCCCACCGTTGTAGCGGTGTAAAGCAAGCCGAGTCCTGTCGATTCGCCCCCGCCAAATACGCCGCCGATCACCCCCCCAACGGCAAGGTGCAAGTCTTCATCTTGATTGGAAAACGAAGCTTTAGGGAGGACCCAGACCGGTACTGTGGGAACACCAAACAGTACGGTCGGCACAAACCCAACGCCCACGGAGAACCGGTCGGAGAGGCCGTAATTGATGTTGTTGAAAAGCACCCACGTATTCTGGTAATACCCCCGTCCTTCCTCCAGCCCAATCGCATTGGGCGCAAAAAAGTACCGTGTAGACTGCGGGTTTTTGAACCAGTACGCACCGTTTCGAACACGGTCAAGATCCAGCTTCTCCAACGCCTTGATGCGGTCGCGTTGCACACGCACTTCAGTGCCGTCGTCTACTCTGATTACGACATGCTCATCGGTTTCCTCAATGAGCGGACCGATATAGACGGTGCCCCCGGTCGTTTCAACACGATAAATCGGGTCATCGGCCTCGGGCTCCTCTGAATCTTGTGCCGATACAGGCAGCGGAGCCATTCCAAGAGCAAACAGCATTGCGCAAGCACAAAGCCCGATCGACCAAATACGGAGCGTCATGGATCGCAGCGGAATGTAGAGAAGGGAGAAAAAAACGGAAGGATAAAGTTCAGTAGCTATTGTCACTTAGCCCTTGTCTTTTCAATAGATGCGGGCGCATGATGTGCCGAAAAAGAAACACGGGGAAGATGAGGGGCCTCCAGTTGCTGCCTCTCCACCTCGTGCAAAGCCCAAACGCATTGAGGGCATTCGAATATGCCGATGCACTGGAAACGTACAGGC
>CAZZCI010000248.1:0-4324 GCA_964653015.1 uncultured Rhodothermales bacterium | reverse complement strand
ACAGGCAAGCGATCATCAACGATTATCACCACTCAGGTTGTGTGTATAGACTAGAGCAATATAGCCGGAGCGTTGGCCTCGCACAACCCAAACGTACCGAGAAAACCCGCACCCTTGTCATTGCGAGCGGAGCGACGCAATCTCATTGCTGTCAGGCCGGATGCGGCCGCCCAATCAACAGCACGAGATCGCCACGTCGGTCGCAAGCTCCCTCCTCGCGATGACAAGGTTGGACCATAACTTTCAGGGGCAACACGACACATACACACCCTCACGCGATGTAACTTTGCTCCACGATCCACTACGTATTGATCCCTGCATGCTGACAGAGTTGGCATCGGAGCCCGTGCTGCGTGTTTCGGGGGAAGTCACACAGTCGGGCTCTGCCCACTGATGCCGACACCTCTGTACAGCGATGGCGGATCTCAGGACATCGCGTTGGTGCGCGGCCATGTCTTGGGATCCGCTTTTTTTGATGCGTCCCCAAGAACAAATGCAAGAGGGCTGTAAGATATGATGCCAAACCGGCACGTTCCATAGGCTCGCTCGTGTCTGCACACCAAACAACCTGTTCATGCCTGCCTGCTGCTATGGGACGCCGGAATGGTTCCTCGCTCCCCACCAAAGTGTGCCCCGTGTGCAATCGCCCGTTCGAGTGGCGCAAAAAATGGGAAGACGACTGGGAGAACGTGAAGTACTGTAGCGAGCGTTGTCGTCGCAACAAGAACCGCGACAACGTGCCGTGGGCTGCCTCCTCCGATGACTAACCTCCACTGCCCATGTCCCGCCCGCTGCTCGTCTGGTTTCGAAACGACCTGCGCCTGCACGACCACGAACCGCTCTCGTACGCGCTTTCTGAAGATCGGCCCGTCATCCCACTCTACTGCGTGGATCCGCGACACTTCAATACGGTGTGGTGGGATCTCCCGAAGACCGGTCCGTTCCGCGCTCGTTTCCTACTGGAGAGCCTGAACGACCTGCGTGGCTCGTTGGAGGCGAAGGGCAGTAGCCTGGTCGTGCGCGAAGGCCGCCCCGAAGATGTGATTCCCAAACTGGTTGAGCAGCACGATGTCGCCGAGGTGACGTGCTACGAGCAGTTGGGCACCGAAGAGCGCGATGTGGAAGATACGGTTCTCGAAGCGATAGAACCAACCGATGCCGACATGGCCTTTTTCTGGGGCCACACGCTCTACCACATCGACGACCTGCCATTTAGCGGTCCCGAGGCGCTGCCGGATGTCTTTACTCCCACGCGCAAGAAGCTCGAAAAGGAGAGCCACATCCGCGAGATATACCCCGTGCCCGACTCGGTACCCCCGCTGCCCGACGGACTCGACGCCGGGCGCATTCCCACCATGAACGATCTCGGGTTCGACCACGACGGCGTGCCCGACGAACGCAGCGTACTTCCGTTCAAAGGGGGCGAAACGCGCGCCCTCGACCGCGTCGATGAATACATCTGGCGGGGCGATCACCTGAAGCGTTACAAGAAAACGCGCAACGGACTACTGGGCGCCGACTATTCGTCGAAGTTCTCCGCGTGGCTGGCGCATGGCTGCGTCTCGCCCCGGCACATCTACAATGAGGTAAAGCGCTACGAACGCGAACGGACCCGTAACAAATCAACGTACTGGATGATCTTCGAGCTCATCTGGCGCGACTTCTTTGCGTTCATCGGATGGAAGTACGGCGACCGCCTCTTCCACCAGTCCGGTCCGATGAATGTGCAGGTGGACTGGGCTGACCACGAGCCCTCGTTTGAGGCGTGGGCTACGGGCACCACCGGCATCCCATTTGTGGATGCGAACATGCGCGAGCTGAACCAGACGGGCTTCATGTCGAATCGAGGCCGCCAGAACGTAGCCAGCATGCTCGCCAAGAGCCTGAACATCGACTGGCGGCGCGGGGCGGCGTACTTCGAGGCGAGGCTCGTGGACTACGACGTGACGAGCAACTGGGGCAACTGGGCCTACAACAGCGGCGTGGGCAACGACCCCCGCAACCGCTACTTCAACATCGTAAAGCAGGCCAAACGCTACGACTCGGACGGCGATTACGTACGGCACTGGCTCCCCGAGCTTTCCGACGTGCCCGATCACTACGTGCACGAGCCCCACACCATGTCGCACGAAGAGCAACAGGAATACGGCTGTGTCATCGGCGCCGACTATCCCGAACCGATTGTGGATCTGGAGACGACCTATGAACGACTGCGGGGTGGATAATGTCTAAAATAGGCTCTATACTGAAGTAAGATATCTGAGTCTTCAACGGGCCTACCTCGAAGTAGACTCTTGTCACCCTTCACTGTGTTAGCGCCGCCATGTTTTCCAGCTTTCGGCTACGTAACTTCAAGAGTCACAAGGATTCTACGCTTCCGCTAGCCCCGCTAACCCTCATGATTGGGACGAATGCGTCGGGCAAAACGAATGCGCTGGAAGGCATTCGCTTTTTGTCCTGGATGGCCAGGGGGATTCGTCTTGAAGACATCTACGAGGATGTACAGGCGCTTGAAATCACCATTCGCGGAAGTCTTCGAGACCTGGCCTACCACCATGCCGAGACGTTCAGTCTCGGATGCACGTTCGACACAGACGCGATGGGCGAGTGGCGCCGCTTCGATGTCACGCTCCAAGTTAACGATAATGGACTGACTATCAAACAGGAGTCCATATCGGGTGGTAGCACGGTTCCTCTATACAAGATTGCAAAACAAGCGAGCAAATATTCGAACGAGGTCCAAGTTGCGTATAACAATTTTGCTCGCGGCGGAAGAAAACCACAGATTCCGTGCTCCAATCAGCGTCCTATCTTTACTCAACTAGACACCCCCTCACGATTTAAGCAGGAAAAATCGCAGGAACTCATCCCCCAAATTACAGAGCGGCTTCGTGCCTCACTTGAGGACCGAATCGTGTTTCTGGATCCTAATTTCGCCCAGATGCGTGGTTATAGTTACACTTCAAAGAAGCCACTTCATGATGACGGTAGTAACCTATCCGGTGTCCTCTACGACCTGTGCGAGAGACAGGGACAGAAGGAGCAGGTGCTCGACTTTGTACGCCACCTTCCAGAGCAGTCGATCCAGGATATTCGCTTTGCTCATACAGAGCGCGATGAGGTGATGGTACGATTGGTTGAGTCGTTTGGAGGGACTGCCCACGAATGGGAAGCCCCGATGCTTTCCAACGGTACGCTTCGAACGCTTGCTGTTGCTGCTGCGGTCCTATCAGCTCCTGAAGGCTCGCTCATTGCAATCGAAGAAATCGACAACGGAGTTCATCCGAGTCGAGCCGGTACCCTTCTTCAACGCATCCAGTCTATTGCAGAGGAACGCAGTCTTCGCGTGCTTCTCACCAGCCACAACCCTGCTCTGCTAGATTCACTTCCAACAGCGGCGGTTCCGCATGTAGTCTGCTGCTACCGCGCCCCGGAAGACGGAGACAGCCGACTTATCCGCCTGCACGAAATTGACCAGTATCCCGAGCTTGTAGCACGTGGGCCGCTGGGACGTCTAATGACACAGGGTATCATTGAGAAATACGTAAAGCAGAGGACGACTGAAGCCGAACGCGAAGAGCAAGACGCTGCCTGGCTGAATGACCTAACATCAGACCTTGACCTTCAGGAAGAGATCCAATGAGTGCAATTCGCATCGTAGACACTTCGGTGTTTTGCAACATTATCGGTGTCCCGAATCGTTCACAAGATAAGAAAGAAGTGATTGACGACCTTAAGACGTTTCGTAGCAAAGGAGATACTTTTCTCCTTCCCATGGCAGCAGTTTATGAAACCGGTAATCATGTCGCACAAGTGAGTAATGGTCAGCTCAGACGACAAACTGCCAAACGATTTACCAAGCAGGTCCGAATGGCGTTAGACGGCATGAGCCCCTTTAGCCCAACGCAAATTCACGACATTGAAGACGTCAAAGGATGGTTAGATGGCTTCCCTAAGGACGCAATGCACGGAATCGGCATTGGCGACCGATCCATTATTACGGTTTGGGAGCAGCAGTGTGACCTGAATCCCTCACGTCGCGTTATCATCTGGACATACGATTCCGATCTTGATGGATATGACCGACAGCCATAGCATTTCAACATCGTAAAGCAGGCCAAGCGCTACGACGCGGACGGCGACTACGTGCGCCACTGGCTCCCCGAGCTTTCCGATGTGCCCGACCAATACGTGCACAAGCCCCACACGATGTCGCACGAAAAGAAGAACGAGTACAACTGCGTCATCGGCGCCGACTATCCCGAGCCAATTGTGGACCTGGAGACAACCTATGAGCGGCTGCGGGGTGGGTGAATGGGGACAA